>JAUWMS010000446.1 GCA_030613045.1 Candidatus Latescibacterota bacterium
TTTATCGTAGTATGCGCTCAACGGCACCGTATGTGACTTTTCTGAAGCAGGAACAGACCATGCCTGTCGGACTATGTCATCGGCCTTTTCGACCGATATGACGTGGTCGTGCTCTGCGAGCGCATACACCCCGAAGCTACCCAGTGGGACTTCATATACGAGGTCGTGCGCGATCAAAGATTCATCGACCGCGTCGGTCACGTGTTCACGGAGTACGGCCAAGTGGAGATGCAGGCCTACCTGGACAGCTTCATGGCCACTGATGGCCTAGCTGCCAGCGAGGTCCACGAACGGGTCGTCCACATCATGCGTCATTGGGCCGTCTGGGCCGTCTGGAACAACACTAACGTGTACACCTACTTGACACGTCTGTACGAATTGAACCAGTCCCTGCCTGCCGCCAAGCGAATCCAGCACCATTTTACCGATGTGTCGGTCAACTGGCCGGGCCTAACCAAGGAGGAATACTGGGCTTACCAACGCTCGCTCTGGAATCGCGACGAGCAGATGGCGCGACGCGTGATCGAGGAAATGGGGCGGTTAGCTGAATCGACGAGTATCCCGCCCAAGTGCCTGGTGGTGATGAACTATCGGCACGCATTTGATCTGACGGGCAGATTGCCGGAGGTGCAGCGGCAGAACACCTACGAGTATTTAAAGGATGCTTTCGGAGATCGTGCAGCGAACGTGCTGCTGAATTATTGGCTCTTCGTGCCGATCGCAGGGGGCGTGTGGGACTCGGCGTTTGAGGAGACGGGTAACCGACTTGCTGGCTTCGACTTTAAGAACTCTCCTTTTGGGGAAAATCCTTTCGATCTGTTTCCGTTCCGGCCAAAGGTAAAGGGAAGGCTCAAATACCGCGACGTGTTCACGGGTTTTGTGTACGTGCATCCGTTGGAGGACCAGTATCAGCAGTACGGTGTTCCAGGATATTTCGAGGGATTCGAGGAAGAGGCACGGCGCCGAGCCGGGCTTGTCAGTGAAGATTACCAGCGGAAGATGGAAATCTTGATTGACTGGGAGAAGAGAGGACACGTGGCCGTGAAGCAGGAGCTTCCAATCCGCCCAATTGAGTCGGTTCTTGAGCTATTCCTGCTTGGCGTTACCGCTGTGGGCCTGTTGATCGGTGTGGGAGTGTTCGCGTTGGGCCGACGACGTGGCAACAGGTGAATGGCGACCGAGATTCATCGTCATGGAAAGCTCGATGGCACATAACACCGGGTTTACGTTGGGCGGCATACGCCGCTTGGCCCTTCGGGCAACCCTATACGAAATGGCGCCCCAAAAGAAATTGAAACCTAATGAAGCTTTTTCATATCAGTGAACAACCGGGTATTCCATGTTTTCCTCCTCGTCTGGCAGCTCGCCAGACAGCCTGGCCCAACTTCAATAAGGAATATGTGTGGGCGATCTCCGGCGAGATGATTCACAATTACTTTTTTCCGAGAAACTGTCCTCGTGTTTGCTGGATGATCGGCCCGGAAACCACCCAGGAAGAGAAAGATCGCTTCCGGGCACATGGCGCTTATCGCGCTATTATTTGCATCGAAACCCATTGGCAAGACCAACTCGCCGCTTGTGTGCTCTATCAATATGAGTTCGATCCGCTGCATTTTTATCCGGCGGATCACTGCGCCGGTTATTACGTGAGTGAGTATCCCGAAACTCCTGTGCATGTCACCAAGCTGTCCGCTATTTTCAAGCTCCTTGAAGAACGCCGCGTCTTGTTGAAATTCGTGGATAATCTGGAGCCGTATAGAAAGAGGATCGCAGGTTCTAATTATCGGTTTTCAAACATTCGGATGAAATATCTGAAACGTTTGTCATGATGCGGCGCACCTTCGCCGCCCAGCAGCGTGTTGCCGGCTTCGGCCCATAGAGAGCGCAACAACGCAAAACCGCGATGACTAACTACGCTCACATCTGCCTCCTGACCAAAAACAGGGAGCCTTCCGAAGATCCACACCGAAAGATCCGCCTGAGCCATTTTTTTGGCCTGGGCGTTTTTTTTAAGGAGCTGGCGTATGGAGAACACATTACCGATAGACAGCCGCCATCAGCTTTTCCTCGACAACGATCTGGTGCACCGCACGCTGCTCGTCCGCCGCGTCGTCCACCAGCCGGTCCGACATCCGGGCAATCCGGTGTTGAAGTTGGACCGGCCGTGGGAGACCGAATTGTGCTCGATCATCCCCCCGGCAAGTGGAACGGTGCTATTTGACGAGGAAGAGCACGGCTTCAAGATGTGGTATCTCGCGGCATCCGGACCCGACCGGGATGATCTGGTCTTTTGTTACGCGGTCTCCGACGACGGTCTCAGTTGGGAGAAGCCCAACCTGAACCTCTACGAATGGCGCGGATCCAAGGCCAACAATATCTGTTTGGCCGGGTACCGCAATTTCCCGCAGCCGATGGTGCACAAGCTCCCGGAGGAACGAGGCGACGGATACTTGATGTTTTTCTGGGGGGAAACGCCCGCGGGATTCACGAAGGGGGAAAGGGTTGGACTCATCCGGGCTACCTCCGCCGACGGGATCGTCTGGGAGGTGGATCCACGCACCAATCCGGTCTGGCCCGACATCCACGATCTGCAGTGTATCGCGTACGATTCCGACCTCGGCAAGTACGTGGCCTTTCAGCGGTGGACGCGCGGCGCGGATTTGTCCGCCGTCCCGGGCTATCCTGATACGTTGACGGGTGAGGGCGACCAGGTTTGGCCGCCCAAGCCGGACCACAGCGCCCGGATGGTTGCTCGGGTTGAAAGTTCGGACGGGCTTCAATGGGAACAGTTCCGCTGGATTCTGGAACCCGATCTCGACGATCCGCTCCACATCCAGTTGTACTCCATGCAGGGCTTTCCGATTCACGGCATCTACGTCGGCCTCTTAGAGATTTTCGACGAGCGGCGACTCTCTCTGGAATATCAGTTGACCACCAGTCGCGACGGTATGAACTGGTCGCGCGTGGGCAACCGGGAACCCTTTTTCCCCACAGGAACGCACAACGCCTGGGACTGCGAGATGGTGACGATTCGCACCATCCCGATCACGCTGTCGGACAAACTGGGGAATCCCAGGGAGATGCGGATCTACTACACCGGCTCCAACTGGAAGCACATTCACTCGGCAGCGCCATTGGCCACCGGCCGAGAGCTTGGGACGCGCTCCAAGGGAGCCAGCGGTGTGGGAGTGGCCACGCTCCGCCCGGATGGTTTCGTATCGCTCTACGGCGGCGAAACAGAGGGCGATGTGGTCACCTGTCCGGTGCGCCTGACGGGTCCCAAGCT
>JAUWMS010000128.1 GCA_030613045.1 Candidatus Latescibacterota bacterium
ATCGGCATCAGCTTCGACATCCGGGACGGCGTGCTCACCGTGATCGCTCCCCTTCCGGGCGGGCCTTCGGAGCGGCTCGGCATCCGACCCGGAGATCAGATCGTCAAGATCAACGGGAAGTCCGCGATCGGCATCAAAACACACGAAGTGCTTCAAAAGCTGAAAGGGCCGAAAGGCACCACGGTGGCGGTGTCCATCCGGCGGGAGGGCGTAGAGAATCTGATCGAACTCGAGATCGTTCGCGAAGCCGTGTCCATCGAAAGCGTGCCCTATCATTTCATCCTCCGACCCGGGGTGGGATACATCCGCATCATCCGGTTTTCCAAGACCACCGGAGGTGAGTTGGAAAAAGCGCTCCGGGAACTCGAATCTCAGGGGATGGGAAAACTCCTGCTGGATCTTCGATGGAACGCGGGCGGCCTACTCTCCGCGGCCATTGACGTATCCGGCAAATTCATCGGAGGCGGGAAAAAAATCGTGTACACCCGGGGACGCGTGCCCGGCTCCAGCAGAGACTATCCCGCCCGCTCCAAACGCGCCCGCGATCTCCCGCTTGTGGTGATGATCAATCACGCCAGCGCCTCCGCATCCGAGATCGTATCGGGCGCCATTCAGGACTGGGACAGGGGCCTGGTCGTCGGACAGCCCAGTTTCGGCAAGGGACTCGTGCAAAATCAGTTTGGCATGAGCAACGGTGATATGCTGCTTTTGACCATCTCCCGGTACTATACCCCGAGCGGCCGTCTGATCCAGCGTCCGTACACCGACGACCGCGTGGCTTACATCGAGGAGGGGTACGACGACGCGGATCCCAACTACCAGGTAGACGAAGCCGATTCTACCAGACACGCATTCACCACCATCGGAGGAAGAAAAATGTATGGCGGCGGCGGCATCACCCCCGACGTGTCCCTGGAACGGGACCTCACGGATCCCTTTGAGTGGAAGTTGATGGAAAAGCGCGCCTTTTTCGAATACGCCGGACGATGCATTGCCGAGCAACAGATTTTCCCGGAGGACTTCGATGCCTTTCTCTCCGGCTACGAAGTCCCGGACGAACTTTTGGCGGACTTCAAAACGTTCCTCGAAGAAAAGGACATAGACCTCTTGATCTATGATCTCCCCGATCCGATCGTGGAGAAATTCGGAGAGGCCCTGAGAACGGAAAACTTTTCGAGCCACGCGGACTTCATCAAAAGAGGCATCAAAAAGCAGATCGCGGGCCGGCTTTGGAGCGACAAGGAGCGCTATCGAGTCGCCATCGAGGGCGATCCGGAAGTGACGCAGGCGATGGCGCTTTTCGACCAGGCCGAAGCGCTTATGGCCTATCAAGAAGGCAATGAGGAATGAACAATGCCCTTCCACCCCTCCCCGAAAGTGTGAGAGTGAGAAAGTGAGACGGTGAGACCTCCACTTTCACAGAGAGGTGCTTTGCGAACTTTGCGGGACAAAGACAAAACGCTAAGAGAAGAGGCTCTTGCAAAAGTCCGAAAAATAATTTGGCGTCGCTTCGTTCACTTTGGTAGAATGGTTTTATAATTGTCATGGGCCGAAGCAATCTTATCGGACGAATTTTTTGCAGGAGATTGGTGGAACAGACATTCCTGTCTGTTCAGATTTATGGTTATCCAAGTCAGACAAGAACGGCTAGACCTACTAACCCTTTCGAAATAACTGCTACTTTTGACTTTTGCAGGTGGCTCAGAAGAAAGCTATGTACGCTTCATTCCTAAAGTGAAAAACTATGTCCGAACTAAGATGGAATCCCGTGCTGCGCGAATGGGTCGCCACGGCCACGCACCGGATGGATCGGCCCCAGCTTCCAAAAGACTGGTGTCCGTTCTGTCCGGGATCGGGGAAGGTGCCGGAAGAATACGACGTGCATATTTATTCCAACGACTTCCCCACGTTCAAAACGCCGCCGTACACGCCCATCATAGAAGGCACGGAGCTTTTTCAGGTGCAGCCGTCCGTGGGCGTATGCGATGTGGTCCTCTATACCCCCGAACACAACACCACCCTGGCCCGGCTTCCCGTGGATCACATCGTCAAACTGATCCGGCTGTGGAAAGCGCGCTTCGAGGAATTGGCCACACGGGAGGAGATCCACTACGTGTTCGAGTTCGAGAACAAAGGCGAGGTCATCGGCGTGACCATGCCGCATCCGCACGGACAGATTTACGCTTTTCCCTTTATCCCGCCCAAAATTCAGACCGAATTGGATTCCGCGAAAGCGCATCAGGAACGGACGGGCCGATGCCTTTTCTGCGACATTATGAACGAGGAGCGAAAGGACGGCCGCCGGATCGTGGGCGAAAACGACGACTTTTTGCTGGTGCTCCCGTTTTACGCACGCTTCCCGTACGAGGTGCACATTTTCTCCAAACGCCACCTCCAGGACTTCAGCCAGTTCGAGGAACGCGAAATCCGGTCCCTCGCCTCGATCCTGAAATTCATCCTCCTGAAATACGACAACCTGTACGGCTTCTCCTTCCCCTATATGATGGTCATTCACCAGGGCCCCACGGACGGAGCGAATTACGACTATTTCCACTTTCACATCGAATTTTATCCCCCGTATCGAAGTGAAACCAAACTGAAGTATCTGGCCGGCTGCGAGTCCGGGGCAGGCACTTTTATCAACGATTCAAGCCCGGAGGAGAAGGCGGAGTTGCTGAGGATGACCGAGCCGTTGTCTCTATGAAAAGCAGGGGTCAGAGGACAGTTGATAGTCCCTCCCCTTCCTCTTCACGCTTCACGTTTTACGTTTTACGTAACAGGAGATATCGAACTCATGAGCAGGTCACTAAAATCCCTCTTCTCGAAAAAATTCGGCGGCGAACCGGACTGCATCGTGCGCGCTCCGGGACGGGTGAATCTCATCGGGGAACACACGGACTACAACGACGGCTTCGTATTCCCCATCGCCATTGATCGGGACATCCGGATTGCGGCAAGGAGACGCCGGGACGAAGAGGTGCATCTCCATTCCGTCAATTTCGAGACGGACACCGTGTTCCCGGTGGATGCACTGGAGAAGGACCCGCAACATCCCTGGGCGGACTATCCCAAGGGGGTCATGGCCGAGTTGACGAAGGCGGGCCACACCCTAAGCGGATGGGACGCAGTGATCTATGGAAATGTGCCCCTCGGCGCGGGACTGAGCAGCTCGGCCGCCTTTGAAGTGGCCTCGGCCTATACGCTATCTTTGATAAACGAAATTCCGTTCGACTCGGTGCAGATGGCGCTTTTGTGCCAGCGGGCCGAGAACCGGTTCGTCGGGGTCCAGTGCGGGATTATGGACCAATTTATCTCCGCATTGGGGAAGAAAGACCACGCCCTTTTGATAGACTGCCGCAATCTGAGCTATCGGTACGTTCCCTTAGATAGTGGACAGGTTTCGGTGGTGGTCTGCAACTCCGGGGTGCAGCGCGGGCTGGTGGATTCGGAATACAACACCCGGCGCCGTCAATGCGAAGAGGGCGTCCAGCTTCTATCTGAGGCGATTCCGGGGATCAAGGCGCTAAGAGATGTATCCCTGGAGGACTTTGAGACGCACCAGAGGCTTCTTCCCGAAATCGTCCGAAAGCGATGCCGACACGTGGTCGCGGAAAATCAACGAGTGCTCGATGCCGTCCACGCGCTCGAAAACGGGGACGTGGAAAAAATGGGCCGCCTGATGGATGCCTCGCACGCGAGCCTCAGGGACGATTTCGAGGTGAGCCGGGACGAACTGGATCTGTTGGTGGACCTCGCCCACGCCTCCGAAGGCGTCCTCGGAGCGCGACTGACCGGAGCGGGCTTTGGCGGATGCACGGTCAACCTGGTTCAATGCGACGCCGTCGAAGCCTTTGTGCGCCAAATCACCGAAGCGTACCGGAAAAAAACCGGCCTCTCATTGGAAACCTATGTCTGCGCCATAGCCCCCGGAGTCGGCGAACTGGAAGGCTGAAAGGCAGGGATCAGGGATCGGGGATCAGGGGTCAGGGCACCACTCACCAATCACCACTCACCAATCACCACTCACCAAAAGAAAGGAGTCGGAGAAAAATGGTAACGCTGAGTGCATTTGCCGATGAGATTTCGGCGGATCTGACGGAACAAATCGCGGCTCTGGAGCAGGAAGGCATCCGAAACATCGAACTGAGGGGGGTATGGGGCAAAGGGGTGCTGGACCTCGACCATCGCGAGCAGGATACGATCCAGTCGGCTTTGGACGAACACGAGTTCTACATCTCCGCCATCGGATCGCCCATCGGAAAAATCGGGATCGAAGACGATTTCGAGGCCCATCTAAAACGATTTGGGAAGGCCATCGAGATGGCCCACTTCTTCGGCTGCGACTACATAAGGATATTCTCCTTTTACATCCCGGAGGGCAAGGATCCCGCCTCATACCGGGACGAGGTCATACGACGGATACAGACGATGGCTGACCTGGCGCAGGGAGAGGGCATTACGCTGCTTCACGAAAACGAAAGCCGCATATACGGCGACACGGCGGAGCGATGCAAAGATATTATTGATACGGTGGATTCTCCATGCCTGCGCGCGATCTTCGATCCGTCCAACTTCATCCAGGTGGGACAACGTCCTTACAAAACATGCCTCCCGATCCTGAAGGACGACATCGAATATTTCCATATCAAGGACGCCGAGCGTTCAACCGGCGAAGTCAAGCCCGCGGGAGAAGGGGACGGCCAGATCGCCAGGATCCTCTCCGAAATGATCGCGGACGGATTCGAGGGGTTTCTCTCCCTGGAACCGCACCTCAAGATGGACGACAAGAAAGCAGCTTTCCACATCGCCGCAACCGCCTTGAAAAAAATCCTGAGGGACATCGGAGCGGAGTATGATTGAGCAATTCGTGAATGGTGAATGGTGAGTGATGACGGGTTCCCAATCACCAAATACATTTTCCTGCGGGAGGAAGCAATGAATTTGCATATTCGGAAGGCCCTGAAAAAGGGATACAACGAGATCGTCGGGGAAGCGGATGAGCGCCTGGCGTTTATCGAGCTGGGGATACTGCGGCTTGGAGATGGAGAGACCTATACCGAGGGGCCGGAGACGAAGGAAGTGGCGCTGGTGATCCTGTCCGGGCAATGCACGGTGAAGGCTGGAGTGGAAACCTTCGAGGCCATCGGTGCGCGGACGGACGTATTCTCCGATGCACCCTACACGGTCTATGTGCCCTGCGACATGGCCTACGAAATCGTCGGAGTCGGCGACGTGGAGATCGCCCTTTGCAAAGCGCCGTCCGACCTCAAATGCCCGGTGCGGTTGATCACCCCGTCCGAAGTAAAAACGAAATCCGTGGGCCGGTTGAACTGGCGCCGGGACGTGCGCGACATTCTCGATACGGATATCGAGGCCAAACATCTCGTCATCGGCGAGACCCTCAACCCTCCGGGGCACTGGTCCAGCGCGCCCCCACACCGGCACGATTTTGACCGCCTGCCCGAAGAGGCAAACATGGAGGAAGTCTATTTCTTCAAACTCAAACCCTCTCAGGGCTTCGGGATTCAGCGCGTGTACACGGACGACCGCTCCACGGACGAGGCGTACGGCATCGAGGACAACGACGCGGTGGCGCTTCCCGAAGGGTACCATCCCGTGGTGGCCGGCCCGGGCTATCGGCTCTACTACCTCTGGATTCTCGCCGGGAACCATCGCATCCTGTGTCCCAGGGCCGCTCCGGCGCATGCGTGGCTGAAGAACGTGGAACCCATCGCGGAAGAGATCGGGTTGTAAGTTATCAAACCCCATTTCACCGCAAAGACGCAAAGGGCGCAGAGAAAACCAACAGACAAGGTTTCGCCGTGAGTTCAGCCGAACGGCGTTGAAGCGCTTTGCGCACTCTGCGTCTGTTCGGTGAGAAGAAAAGCGTGAAGCGTAAAGGCCCTGTTTCACGTTTTACGTTTCACGTTTCATGTTTTACGCATCCCGTTTCCCCATATTCCGGTCACAGTGCGGACCATAAAAAACGGACAAACGCAAAAGACGCACCAGAGGTGAAATGAAACTATCCCTTTCAGGCAGGATGTTCGAGGTGGACTACCGGGCTTGCGAGCTTTCCATGGCAGACTTTGTCGCGACGGCCAAGGACATCGGGTACCAGGGAGTGGAACTGAGGAAGACGCAGGTCTCGCTGGACACGCCCGCTCAGGAGGTGACCCGAATCGCACGGATCATAGAGAAAGCCGGACTCGAGGTCACCTGCGTCACGACGAGAGGCGGTTCGCTGGAGGATCGGGGAAAATTTGAACTTTTCAAAAAATACGTGCGACTAACAGAAGCCCTCGGCTGCAAGCTCATTAAGACCGGCGGGGACGTTCCCTGGGTGCAAAGAGCCGCCGACTACGCCGCGGAACACGGAATCACCACGGCGGGGAACACCCACATCAAAACGCCCTTCGAGACCGTATCCTCGGCTCTGGAGCGTCTCCGGGCCATAGGCCGAGCGAACTACCGGTTGATCTACGATCCCGCCAACCTTTTTATGGCTCAGGAGGATCACGGCGCGGAGCCGGTGGCGAAACTGGCCGACTCCATCTGTTACGTGACCGTCCAGTGCCCTCAGAGAGTTCCTCTAAAGCAAGAGGAGGGACTTTTTGAATATAAGGGATTTGCCTACAAACAGGGACTCCCCGGCGAAATGGGAACCCCGGATTTCGCCTCGATGTTCCGCGGCCTGGACCAGATCGGATACGACGGTTGGGTGAGCGTGGTCGAGCCTAAACGGGAGGGGATGACCGGTAGTCCCTTGGCGAGGAGTTTTTACGAGTCGTGTATTGAGCTAATCTCCCCACGCACTTAATGACTGGTGGCCGGTGGAGGACTCACCACTCACCAATCACCAATCACGCTTTGCCCGGAGCATTCCATGGTCCACCTGCGCCACATCACCGTAAAAAAAGGACGTGCCCTCATTCTGGAGGACGTAAGCTTCCACATCGGACGCGGCGAATTCGTGTTTCTGATCGGTCCGAGCGGGGCCGGAAAAAGTACGATCCTCCGCGTGATCCATCTGGAC
>JAUWMS010000447.1 GCA_030613045.1 Candidatus Latescibacterota bacterium
GACAGGAAATCGGCCCTCTGTCCGGTCGGCCCGAGAAGAAGGCCCAGTCCGGGGCGGATCTCCGCCTCACCCTCGATCTGGGTCTCCAGCTTGCGGCGGAGCAAGCGTTTCCGGACAGTATGGCGGGCAGCCTGGTGGCGCTGGATCCCCGAAACGGGGAGGTGCTTGCCATGGTCAGCCGGCCTTCCTTCGATCTTAACCTGTTTGGCGGAGTACTTCCACCCGATCAATGGAAAACACTCAACGACGATCCCCGGCATCCGCTTTTAAATCGAGCCGTCCAGAGCGCCTATCCGCCGGCTTCGACCTTGAAAATGGTGACCGCGTTCGCCGGCCTGGCGACCGGGAAAGTGCGCGAAGAAAGGCGATTTCTGCCGTGCACCGGATCCTATCGTTTTGGGAACCGGGTGTTCAAATGCTGGAAAAAGGAGGGACACGGCGCCTTGGATCTGATGGGGGCCATCACCCAATCCTGCGACATCTATTTCTATCAATTGGGCGAAAAAATCGGATTGAGCACCTGGGGCCTGTGGGCGGAAACATTCGGATTCGGTCGTCGCACGGACATTGACGTGCCCGGGGAAGTTCCCGGCTTGGTGCCCTCTCCGTCTTATTACGATCACCGCTATGGCAAAGGAAAGTGGAGCCGGGGCCTGATGCTTAATCTCGCCATCGGCCAGGGGGAGATGCTGATGACCCCGATCCAAATGGCCTGTTACACCGCGGCACTCGCCAACGGAGGGAGCGTCCTCCGTCCTCATATTCTCAAGGAGATCGAGGAGCATGGGCATCGTCTGTTCCAGCCGCCCCGGCGGGAGTACCGGATAGAAGGGATTCCCTCCGGAGTGATGGAACTCATCCGTAAAAGTCTATTCGCCGTCGTGAATGCTCCACACGGAACCGGCGCACGGGCGCGGGTTCCGGGCTTTCAGGTGGCCGGGAAAACCGGAACCGCGCAAAATCCGCACGGCGAGGATCATTCCTGGTTCATCGCGTTTGCGCCCTTCGACCATCCCACCATAGCCATCGCCGCAGTGGTCGAAAACGCGGGACACGGAAGCTCAGTGGCGGCTCCGCTTGTTCAGAAAGTATTGAAAGCGCACCTTGGGGAAACAGCAGTACAAAATGAAAAGTGAAAAATGCGAAGTGCAAAATGCCCCCCCCTTTTTTCACTTTTCATTCTGCATTTTTCATTTCATGAGGAGGAAAGATGCCTGCGATAGCGACTCAGTTCAAAAGACATGGGGATCTTCTGCTCGTACTCGTCTCGCTATTATTGGTGATCTCAGGAATCATAGCCATTTACAGCGCCAGCCATCATACCGGCGTCGAGCATCTCGGGAATATCTATCTCAAGCAGATCCTATGGGCTGCGTTTGCGCTCGTATTGATGTTTGGAGTCGCTCTGATGCCCTATCGGATTTTCTATGCACTGGCGTATGTATGGTATGGAGGGATGCTGCTTCTCCTTTTGGCTGTGCTCATCCCGGGACAAAGCAGTGGGGGAGCCCATCGGTGGTTTGCGCTCGGGCCGGTTCATTTTCAGCCCTCCGAATGGGCCAAGATCGCCGTGGTCCTCGTGTTGGCGCGAATGCTCTCCGATCGAAAACGGACGCTGGAAAAAAGCAGCGCGTTTATCCTCCCCTTTGTCGTCGTGCTGCTTCCCGTGGTATTCATCCTCCGTCAACCCGACCTGGGCACGGCGCTGGTCTTTGCGGTGATCCTCTTTCCGATGCTCTACTGGGCCGGAGCCCGATTGTCCACGCTCTTCTTTATCCTTTCGCCTCTCTTGAACCTCGTGTGCGCGCTCCTGTGGATCCTCTCGAGCTACTATCTCCCGTGGGGCGTTTTTGTCGCTTTTCTGATCGGGGTGATCTTTCTAACGCGCCCCCATCTTTCCTCCATCGTCGTTCTCGCGGCGATCAATTTGGGGGTTGGAATCGCAACCCCCTTCTTTTGGGGACGGCTGCACACCTATCAGCAGAATCGAATCGTAGCGTTTCTGAACCCTGAGTTCGATCCACTACGGGCCGGCTACCAGATCATCCAGTCCAAGGTGGCCATCGGATCCGGTGGACTTTTCGGGAAAGGTTTTTTGGATGGGACCCAGACCCAGCTCGCCTTTCTTCCCGCCCAGCATACGGACTTTATTTTCTCCGTCATCGGCGAAGAGTTGGGCTTCGTCGGAGTTTCGCTGGTGCTGATCGCCTTTATGATCCTGATCTGGCGCGGCCTCGCCATCGCCACCACGGTGAAAAGCCCGTTCGCCAGCCTCATTGCCGTCGGATTGGTTTCCATCCTGGCCTTCCACGTATTCGTCAACGTGGGTATGACCGTGGGACTGATGCCCGTCACCGGACTCCCCCTCCCCTTCTTGAGCTACGGCGGTTCCTCCCTCACCGTGAATATGATCCTGATCGGACTCCTGCTTAACCTCAGCATCAATCGCTATGAGTACTGAAAACCAAAACCGCAAAGCATGGAACGTGCTTTGCGGTTTTGGTGAGTGGTGAGTAGTGATTGGTGAACCCAGCCATCAGTCACCGGTTTTTACCTGCCTCTGTCCCCGAATATCCCATCTATCACTGTTCCGCAATAGGCGCACCGGCCCTCCTCGACGTGGGTTTCCCCGATACGATAGCCGAGCCTTCGGATCAGGAGTTTTCCGCAGTGAAAGCAATAGGTGTTTTCCCCTTCCTCGCCGGGGACGTTGCCGCTGTACACATAGCGCAGCCCGGTTTCCAACCCGATCGCTCTGGCTCTGCGCAGGGTCTCCACCGGGGTTCGGGGCTGGTCGGTGAGTTTGTACGTGGGATAGAACGCGGTGACGTGCCACGGGGTTTCCGCGCCGAGGCTCAGGATGAAGCGGGCGATCTCCTTCAATTCCTCGTCTGAGTCGTTGAGGGATGGGATGATCAGGGTTGTGACCTCGACCCAGACGCCCAATTTTTTCATGAATCTCAGACTGTCCAACACCGGGGCCAATCGGGCGCCGCAGACCTTGCGATAGAAATCCTCCGTGAAGGCTTTCAGATCCACGTTGGCCGCGTCTAAGTAAGGATGGATAATCTCCAAAGCCTCCCGCGTCATATATCCGTTGGTGACGAATACGTTCCTGATGCCTTCACCGGCAGCCAGTCGGGCGATGTCGCAGGCATACTCGAAGAATACGGTGGGTTCGGTGTATGTGTATGCGATGCTTCGACAGTCGTGCTGTTTCGCCAGCGCCACCACCTGCTCCGGAGGCAAGTCTTGTCCCACGATCCGCTGCTTTT
>JAUWMS010000385.1 GCA_030613045.1 Candidatus Latescibacterota bacterium
CTGCAACACAAAAAAAAACGAAATGCTCGAAAAAGAGTTCTTAATAGAACCTATTTTCCTACAGAATCTGCCCAATATCCAATCACCGAAGTTCCGAACGAACGACCTTCACCGGCTTCCCCGTCCGACCCGACTCCCACGCGGCCTCTGTAAGTTCGATTACCCGCAGTCCGCAGATCGGCGGCTCCTGCACCTCGTCCCGTCCAAACACCGCATCCACGAAATTCTTGTCCGGATCGGACATCGGGGGCAGTCCCTCCGGCTCGAAAGACTCCCCGGTGTGTATGCTACGGTACGTGATGTGCCCGTTGCGGAGATAGATCACGGCCTTGGTTCCCCAGAAGGTGATGTCCTCCCACATCCCGCCGGACGAGTTGCCCACCACCGAAATGTTTCCTATCGCTCCATTGGTGAACCGGATGGACAGCGCGGAGTTGATGTCCACCTCCGTGTCTAAGTTCTCCACGTATCCGGAGACCTCATCCACCGCCAAGCCCGTCGTCCAAAGAATGATGTCCAACAGATGACTTCCCGAATCGTTCAACTGTCCACCGCCTGCCAAAGCCAACTCCTGCCGCCACTTGCCCTGCTGGCTCCGGTACCAATCCTGCGACTGCATCGCCGAGACAAACTGAATCTCCCCCAACTCTCCGGCTGCGATCTGGTTGCGGATATAGCGAAATCCGGGATCGAAGTGGCGCTGATACGAAAGCATCAGCACCTTTCCCACCTCATCGGCTTTGCGGATGACCTGCTCGGCATGCGCCACCGTGCAGACCATGGGCTTTTCGGTGAGCACGTGCAGGCCCCGGTCCAGCGACTCCATAATCTGCTCGAAGTGACACGTGTGCGGGGTGGAAATTTCCACCGCATCCATCTCCACCGCATCCAGCATCTCCCGGAAATCCGAAAACGTCGGCAGCCCCTTGACCTCCGGATTCCGCTCGTGCATCCGATCCAAGCTGTCCTGACTCACGTCGTTGAGCGCCACGATCTCCACTTCCGGCAAGGAGAGCACCCGCTTCACGTGCCCGCTGGCGTTTCCTCCGCAGCCGATGAAGCCCATTCTCAATCTCTTCGCCATCTGCTCCTTCCTTTCTCGTGCTCGATGCTCACAGCGCGACTTGAAATTCTGACCTTATACTCTACGAAAAGCCCACGACGTCAGGCCGTTTGTTTTCGGTATGTTTATAGGGATTATGAGGTGAGATGGATTCCTTCTTCAACCTCTAAAATATAGGCAAATCAAGCCTCCAAAGCAAGCCTTTTTTCGCGTCCTGATGCCCCAAAGAAACCTGAAACACAAAAGGAGCCCACGGTTTCCCGTGAACCCCTTCGGCGTTGCAGGGTGGATGAAAAGCGCATGTCCCTATTTCCTCATCTCCGCCTTGAAACCCTTCGTGGCGATCCCCTCGATCAAAAGTCCCCAAAGCATCCCGAACAGCGTGATCACCACTGAGCTGTTCAAGTCGGCCACAACGCCCATCGTAATACTTCCCAGCGCACCGATCAGGATTCCATGCAGCAAATAATGAATCCGGATCGCCGAGACGCCGATGACGAATCCGATGAAGGTCCGGTTGAAGATCGTAGCCAGCAAGATGGACTCGATCTTTCGCATCGCGGATTGCACGGCCTCCCTGGACGAGGCGTCCGTATATTTTAGCACGAACTTGCTTCCGAGAAACAGCGCGGTGGCTTCCTCCGGAGTCAGCGCGACCGGCGGCAGATAATAGCCCGACATGATCCGATACCCGCCTCCCGGCTCCGATGCAATGGGCACGCCGGCCTCGCACAGGGCCTGGATGTCGCGATATACCGTGCGCTTGCACACCTCGAAAACCGCTGCAATGTCCCGCGCCCTCAGGTGGCGTCTGTTCTGGAATAGCAGGATCGTCGCAAAAAGTCGTTCGGTTTTGTTCATCGCGGCCTCGGTCTGGTGATTGGTGATTGGTTATTGGTGAGTGGTGATTGGGGCGTGTTGACGCTTATCGGTTGCCGCTTGCCGGTTGTCGTTCGTCCATCCGACAGGATGATTTATGCTTGTGAAGAATAGGCTAAAAATAAATGGCTCCGGAAAAAAATGGGCGATTTCTTGACAATATACACCGAGAAGCCCCGAAAAAGTACTTGCAAATTCCACAAGATTCCGTACCTTTGGAAAATCGTAACCGAACCGTGAACGGAACAACGTGGAGTTCACGGCAAAGATTTCTCACCGCAAAGCCGCAAAGAACTCTCCAAAAGAGTAATTTACGTTTCACGTTTCACGTTTCACGTTTCACGCAAGGAGGAAGTCTCTTGGCCGAATCATCGAGAACCGGAAGTCTCCGCAAGATACTAAAATTTGTCCGCCCTTTCAAAAGAAAAATTATCTCAGCGATCATTTTGACGGTGATCCTGAACCTGATCGGGCAGATTCCTCCGTGGATCCAGAAGTTCTTCATTGACCGGGTGATCACTGAGGGCGAGTGGCATTTCCTGATCGGCATCGTGGCGGCCATGCTCTCGATCCCGTTGGCGTCGTATCTGCTGAGCTTCTGGAATAATTTCATCATCACGTACGTGGGACAGAAGTTGGTGTTCGACATCCGGCGCTATATGTACGAACATCTGGTGCGGCTTTCCCTGCGCTTTCACGGGGACATGGGAACCGGCAAGGTGATCTCCCGGCTGATGGGAGACAGCGCGACCATCCAGAATATGATGACCTTAAACACCATCTCGATGGTGAACAATCTGATCTCGTTCTCCATCGGAATCGTGGTGATCTTCTATTTCAACTGGAAACTGTCGTTGGTGACGCTCATAATTCTGCCGATGCACTGGCTTAATTATCATTTCTTCGTAAAACGCATCCGCCACAAAACGCGCCGGATCCGCCGAAAGTGGGATCAGATTTACAATCAGACGTACGAGCGTTTAAGCGGCACGAAACTGGTGCAAACCTTCACGAAAGAGGAGATCGAGGCGGAGGAGTTCGTCACGGAGACTACGGAGACGATGGGGTTGCAGATGGAAAACGTGGCGCTGAGTACTTCGTTCGGCGGGCTGTCCGGTCTGATCAATGGACTCGGCCACACGACGATTTTCTGTCTCGGCTGTTATTTTGTGATTCAGGGAGAGATGACGTACGGCACGGTGGCCGCGTTTATGGCTTATGTGGGCCGCGTGCTGACACCGGTGCTGCAATTTACGAATATGTCGAATCAGATCGAGCAGACCCTCGTTTCCGCGGATCGGATTTTCGAGATACTGGATACCGAGCCGGAGATCCGGGACGCGGAGGACGCAGTGGCGCTTCCTCCGATTAAGGGCGATGTGAAATTCGAGCACGTGAATTTTGAATACGAGTCGGGAAAACCGGTGGTAAAGGATGTTAGCTTGGAGGTGCCGGCCGGAACAACGGTGGCCCTGGTGGGACACACGGGCTGCGGCAAGACCACGTTGACCAGTCTCTTGCTGCGTTTCTACGATATACAGTCCGGGCGGATTACCGTGGATGGACACGATATTTCCGAAGTCACGGTGCGGTCTCTTCGAAATCAGATCGGCCAGGTGCTGCAGGATTCGGTGTTGTTCTCCGAGAGCACGGGGCGGGATAACCTCGCGTACGGCGTGAAGGATGCCACGGACGCGCAGATCACAGAGGCTGCGAAGGGGGGAGAAATCCACGACTTCATTCGGAGCAAGCCCGAAGCCTACGAGGAGTGGATCGGCGGCAAGGGC
>JAUWMS010000438.1 GCA_030613045.1 Candidatus Latescibacterota bacterium
ATCGGATGTGCTGCTGACAGGCTGTCTTGAGGGGCATATCGGGGCGGAAAGGAAATACAAAGTGCGAAGGCTGGACCTCTCCAAACTTCAGGAGGCGCTCGATCTTTCCGAGCCTGAAGGCTGGCAGCGAATAAAGCTCCCCCGGGATATAGGAACCGACCGTTTGGACCAGGGGCGTTATTGGGGAGCCCTCCACGTTCATTCGATGCTTTCACCCGGTGACGATGCGCAGGGAGAACCCGACGAAATCTATCACTACGCCCGCGACAGCGCCTTTCTCGATTTTATGATGATGACGGACAACGACAGATATATCCTCGATATGCGTGAGAGCGAGTGGCGGCAGGGGCTCTTTTTTGCCGAACAATTCAACGAGCCGGGACGCTTCGTAACCCTCTTCGGCTTCGAGTGGTCATCGGCGAATGACACCTGTGGTGTTAACCACCGCAGCGTCGTGTTGCCCGGGGCCGAGCCGGATATCCCACGCTGGCCCAAGACGAATGGAAAGGTCGAATATCTGGCCAAACTGGCTGAGGAGAAGGGCTGGCTGCTTCATGCGCACCACCAAAGATGGCGGCTGGCGGACTCGCCCGTGGAGGTCAATGTGGAGGCAACCTCCGGCTGGGATATTTACATCGAGCATGGCGACATCTTCCGCGCCCTCGATGAAGGGGGACGGTTCGGCCTCGTAGGAGGGTCGGATAGCCATCGCCGCAATCCCGGTCTTTGTGGAGCGCTTACGGGTGCTCGACTGAAGACGCTTTCCAGAGAGGCGCTCATAGGCGCCTTATCAGAGCGAAGACAGTTTGCCACGAGTGGCTCTCGTATCGTCGTTGACCTTTCAATAGAAGGAACTCCCAAGGGAGCGGACACCGCTTCAGGCCGCGAAACACCTGTGCTTTCGGTATCGGTGAAGTCTTCCGTGTCGTTGCGAACATGGGAGATACTCCGGGATGGCGAGGTCATTGAGCGCAAGCGCGTGAATGGCAAGTCGTGTGAGTTCAAGTGGGCGGACGCAGCTCTTTCCCCTGGCCCACATTGGTACCTGGGTCGGGTGAAAGCCGATTTTGAGGTCACCCCCTACCCGGCAAATCTGGTTTGTGCACAGGGGAACCTGGCGTGGAGCCGCCCCGTCTGGTACGAGCTTCTCTAGTGCTCTGTCCGGAAACTCAGTTTAGAGGCACATGTCATTGAAAGGAGTGAGGAACGAACGACGAAGCAATCTATGGTTTTTCAGGAGATTGCTTCGCTCCTTTCAGTCGCTCGCAATGACGGGAATATTTCGATTTGGGGTGTTTTCGGACAAACACTATCTAAGCACGGCAGATGCTCCGGGAGCGTATCCTGGAACAGTTCACAAACCATATTTTTCAGGAGACTGAAATGGCTGCTCGACCGAAAATTTCACGGGACGAATTTCTGAAGCGCATCTCACGTATTCAGGACGCACTCGAAAAGCACAATCTGGACGGCTTGATGGTCTATGGAGATGAATACCGCAAGGAAAGTCTGCGGTATGTTTCCAACTTCTGGCCGATTTTCGAGCGGGCGGCCTGTTTTATTCCCAAGAGCGGCAAGCCCATTTTGGCCAGTGCACCCGAAGGGGAAAATTACGTCCGGGAGATGTGCGTCTGGGAGGACGTGCGCAACGTCAGGGAATTTGCGTGTGTTACTGTGCCGGAGGAGATTGACTACCCGCTGGCGGAGTTCTCCTCGTTGAAGGACATTCTCGGCGAAACGCTCGGAGTGGGAAAGCGGCTTGGGCTGGTCGGTTTGTGGGATATACCCGCACCGATTCTGGAGCGCATCGAGCGCGCGGTGGATGGCCTGAAAATTGTAGAAAGCGACGGTATCCTCCATGATTTGCGTCTCATCAAAACGGAAGCCGAGATCGCGTGCCTGCGCGAAGCGGGTCGCTTGGCCTGTATAGGCTATGAGAAGCTGATGGGTGCGGCGGTTCCCGGAAACACGGAACTTATGGCCGCCGGTGCGGGCGAGGGCGCGGCTCGTATGGCCGGTGCTGAAGGCATTATCTTTATGGTCTTCGGCAGTGGTTCGCGCACCGCCACCATCATAGGCCGGGCCACCGAAAAGGTCATCGAAGACGGCGATATGATTATGGCGGCGATGGCCGTTCAATACCAGGGATACGTGAGCACGGTGGAGTTTCCCTTTGTGGCGGGCAAGGCGTCCGATGAGCAAAAACGGTTTCTTAATGCCCTGTTCGAAGCCGCCAACGTTCAACTTGAATATCTCAGGGACGGCGTCATATCCGGGGAGATGGTGCAAGCGGTGAAGGCGGTATTTAAGAAGCACACGCTGGAACAGTACGACGTGTATCCCCCTATGCACGGCATCGGCCTGGCGGAGGCGGAATCTCCCTATCCCGACGAGCACTCGGACTATCCGCTGCGCACGGGGATGTGCGTCAACTCCGACATCAGCTTGTTCGGCCATCCGGCGGGGTCCAATCGCATCGAGGAGGGTTTTGTCATTACGCCCAACGGCCCTGAGTCCCTGACCCCGCTTATTCGTCGTCTTTGTGAAAAGGGGATATGAAAATGCACCGCAGAGACGCAGAGAGCGCAAAGAACTTCAAAAGCTTAGATCGTGGGTTGCTCTGCGTCCTTTGCGCCTTTGCGGTGGATGATCTTTATGAAGGGAAAGGAGAATTATTTCCACTATGAATCGCCGTGAACGCTTCCTGGAAACCATGACCTTTGGCGCGCCGGACCGGCCTGCTTCGGGAGATTATTTTTACTACGACTCCACGCGGGCGCGCTGGGAGAAGGAGGGCCTCCAAAAAGGGGTGGATTTGGACGAGTACTTCGACGTGGATTTCACGCCGTTTAAGTGGAAAATTCCTCATCCGGAAATTTTCCCACCCGTTCCGGATTTCGGGACCACGATCTTAGAGGAGGACGAGGAGTATCAAATCGTTCGGCGGCCCGAAGGGGAAATCGTGAAAATCTTCAAGAACATTCCGCCGCCGTCCATGCCCCACTGGATCCGGTATCCTTTGCAATCTCGGGAGGACTGGAGGGAATACAAGAAAAGATTGGATCCCGACACGCCGGAGCGTCTGCCCGAGAATTTCGCCGAACTGGCGAAGACCTACGGCCAACGCGATTATCCGCTGGGTATGTGGCTCGGAGGGACGTATGGATACATGCGCAATTGGTGGGGCATGGAGGAGATTTCCGTCATGTTTTACGACGCTCCCGCTCTCATCGAGGAAATGATCGAGTGCCTGACGCATCTGGCGCTAAGGCTTTTTGAGCGCGTTTTGGCCACGGGAGTGCAGCTGGATTGGGTGATGTTCTGG
>JAUWMS010000138.1 GCA_030613045.1 Candidatus Latescibacterota bacterium
CTGCCTGTGTAGGTCTGCATATTGAAGATCAGCTTCTTCTGCTCCCGTTCGGCCAAAGAAACCCGCTGCGAGGAATCCAAATATCTGGGGTGCTTCAGTGTGATCTTATATTCGCCGATGAGCAGGGGCAGCACGGCTGGCGAAGGCTTGTCCTTCTGCTCCTCGTCGTCCACAAAGATTCGGGCTCCTCTGGTGTCTGCCGGTTTGCTGATAATCGTAACACTGCCCATCCTGGGTTCCGGCTTGAGTTGAATAGTTTCCTCGTCTCCGGTTTTCAGGAATAGCTCTTTTTTCGCATCGTGATGTTTGGGCTGGACGGCCCTTATCGTGTATTTGCCGGGGAGCAGCTCCTTTGAAAACGCATCCTTCCCCATCTGCTTATCATTTAGATAAAGGGTCGCCCCCTTTGAACTGACCCTGAGTTGGGCGAAATTCTTAATCAGCACGAACGTTCTTTCCGTGGTCTCGCCATCGTTGACCGTTACGGATTTTTCCGATCCGAGCCACATTTCCTTCTCGATCCGGACGGAATAGGTTCCGGAGGGCTGCGTTTTGTTTGTGTAGGGGGTCGTTCCCACCTTCTTGCCGTCCACGATTACCGCGGCCCCTTGTTCCGGTTCGGACCGTATGATCAGCCTGCCGTAGGCCGGGGTGGCCCTCAAATCGAAGCGGGCCGATTCTTTTTCCCCGTCGCCCAACTCAATCACCTTTTTCTGCGGATGATAGAGGTCATTGCTGACTTCTATCGTATAGGTCCCGGAAGGCTGCCGCTCGTTTCGATAGGGATTGGTCTTCGCGGCGATCCCGTTGATGGTGATGCGCGTGCCTTCCTCGGGCGTTGCGCTGATGACCAATTCTCCGAAAGTCGGGATGAGGTCGAATGAAAAGGACTCCTTTTCTCCATCTCGCAACTCGATGATCTTTTCCTGCGCATGATACCACTCGTTGTTGACCCTGATCGTATAGGTCCCGGAAGGCTGCCGCTCGTTTCGATAGGGATTCGCCTTCGCGGCGATCCCATTGATGGTGATGCGCGTGCCTTTCTCCGGCGTTGCGTGGATGACCAATTCTCCGAAAGTCGGAATGAGGTCGAATGAGAACGTTTTGTCCTCTCCGTCTTTCAATTCCACGGTCCGCTCCTGGGGATGATAATCTCTTTTTTCCACCCGGATGGTATGCGAGCCGCTTTCGACCTGGCGCTTCGTTCGGGAGGCCGGGTCGAGGCGTTTGCCACCCACATAGACGTTCGCATCTTCCGGAGTCGTGCGGATCGTGTAGGTTGCAAACCGGGGCTTCAGCACGATCATCGGAATCTGTTTGCTCTCCCCTTCTTCTATCGTAAACCGGCTGGTGTGGGGATAATACAGCTTCTTTCGGAGCACCAGGGTATATTCTCCCGCTATGAGATTATCCTGGTGGGGCGTTTCAAAGAGTTTCTGATCGTTGAGGAATACTTCCGCGCCCTGCGGATCGGAGTTTATCGTTACAATCCCGAGGAGCCGCATCCGTTCTTTCGAGGCGCCGGGCTTCATTTCGACCTGGATGGTTTCGTTCTTCTCAACCTGAATGTCCTGGGTCTGGTCCGCAAATCCGTCTTTGGCGAACTTGAATCGGTATTGCCCCTCGGGGAGGCTGAAAAGAGCGGCTTTTTCCTTGGTTTTCAACGGCGCGCCGTCGTCTTTGGAAATGAATACCTCCGCTTCATTCAGCTTGAACACGACTTGAAAGAGGTCTTTGTCTATCGCTCCTATAGCTCCCCCTTTTCTGGTCAGCACCATCACGTACACACTGCTGGATTTCACAACCACTGGGATGTTATAGGAAAGCTTGATGAACCCCTCTTTGAAGATCGTCAGTCTCCGCTCCGTGGGAGACACATACAGCCAGTATTCCCCCTCTTTCTGCTCCACATTACCCACGATCCCCCGATTTGAATCGAAGAGCAGCGACTTCAAATCCGTCCTGACCTTTATGATCGCGCAGGGATCATCGTTCACATCCAGTTTTTCATAGCGAACCGCAGCTGCGTCGTTTGGAACTTCCTCGAAAGATTTCACCACAAATTCGTCCGCGTAACCATTGGAAGCAGCGCCCAAAAGCAACGCAAGCAGAATGATCGTCTTTTTCATGGTTTTTCCTCGTGGAGATATGAGGCAATATCCCCAATGAAACGATCAAAATCCTGAAGATGACTTTGAAGGATATTGTGCAGTTCCGCTATGGTCACCTCATGATAGAAATGCACCAAACGATTTCTGTATTTTACCATTCTCACGTAGGTCCCGACGTGCTCCCGAGGGATCATTTCTTTCTCGCCGAGTATTATCATAACATCAGCCGCTGACGCCGGTGCGCCAAGCAATCGTTTGGCTACGATATGGGCCCCGATGTCAATCATAGCCTCTACCGCTTCTCGAATGAAGTGCTTTGCGGCAGCCACGTCACGTTTTTGTCCGGAAAAATCCTCCAACGAGCACCCTTTCATCTCTTCCAGTTCCACGACGTTGCCCCGGATGATTTCTATTCGGCTTTTTATTTTCTCGAGGTCAATCATTCACCGTACTCCTCTCGCAAGGCGGCAAAGTATGTTTTGTTAAATTCCCGGAGTCGAGGCTCAAAATCATAATATCTCACCATGATGTGTGCTTCTGTCTCGCAGCGCTTATCATCGTCCCTCACATAAATCGGCTTTGCCGGAGAGATAACGCGAAACTGCAAGGGGAGGGGGACATGATTAATCACCACCAAATCGAAGTGGTCGCTTCTCAACGCAGCTTCGACCCCAGCCTCCAAATCCAACTCCTCGTTGAGGGTGAATGCCTGCTCAGATTCAGGATCGAGCATAATCCCCAAATCCAAATCGCTTCCTTCGTAGGCCGATCCATCCGCACGGGAACCGAAAAGATAAGCGGCAATAATCCTTTCATCCTTTGAAAAGAGACCGGGCAGCCTATTTTTCAGCGTCTCGACGAGATGTTCCCTTCCAGATTCGAAAGCCATTTTTTCCACCTGAATTCAGAGATGCGCATTCATTATCAAACGGTTTCATTTCAATGAGGAGCCGTTCACTGCATGGAATCTATTTTGAAACAATATACTACACAGAAAATGATAAATCAAGTGAAAAAACCTCAATAACACAAATTTCCTTTGACATTCCATCACCAGTGCTTATATTATGGCGACAAGTTCAGAAGGATCCTTGGAGTACGGTGGCCTGTGCCGGATTTACGCCGCCCATTCACGTTTTTTGACTGTCTGATTTTGACTGGTGACATTCCACGGAGAGGTTCCGATGCCCACGGAAAGAGTCCTGAAGCTGCGGGAACGCGCGCTCCACAGCGAAATCCTGGAGCCCTTTGCCAAAACGATCATCGAGGCCGAAACGTGGCGGGTCGGAGACAACGAGGCTCAGTGGCTGATCTGGCGCGCGCGGAGGGGAGCGGCACTCCTCGATCGGCTTCCGATAGAGATCGGGCCTGACGAATTGTTGGTCGGACGCGTCGAAATGAGGACGCCCAATGCGCGGGAAGCAAAGCGTTTGGAATGGGCGCGGGAGGTGCTCAAAGAAGTCCCGCCGTGGCCGGGCGGCGACACGAGCCATTTCGCGGCGGATCACGAGAAGCTCCTGCGGCTCGGAGTGGGGGGATTGAAGCGGGAGATCGGGGAATACCGGTCCCGGCTGGATGGAAATTCGGCTGAAGATGCGGAGAAGGAGACGTTCTACGAGGCGTGCGTCCTTGCATTGGACGGGCTGAGCCGGTTCATCGAGCGGCACGCGGAGGAAGTCGAAGCGCAGAGGACAAAAGAGAAAAATCCGGCGCGGAAGGAGGAGTTGAAGCGCATCGCAGAGGTATGTCGGCAAGTGGCGGTGGAACCGGCACGAACCTTTCACGAGGCCATCCAGTTGATGCACTTTGCGATACTCGCCCTGCGCTACGGAGAGGATCATGTCTTGAACGTGGCCGGCCGGATGGATCGGACGCTCTACCCGTATTACCGGGCGGATCTTAAGGCCGGTCGGATCACACCGGAAGCGGCTCAGGAGTTGATCAGCTGTTTCTACATCCTGACCAACGAGTACACGCAGCGGGGGCTGGCGATCTCGGTGATGGGCGGAGGACGGGACGCGGAGGGCCGGGACGCCACGAATACGATCTCCTATATGTGTCTCCAGGCCCTCGAGGAGGTGCGCCTCGTGTATCCGACGGTGGGCATCTGCTGGCACGAAGGCACGCCGAAGAAGTTGATGCATCTGGGATTCCGCATCATCACGCAGGGGATCGGAAGTCCGGCGATCTTCAACGACGAGGTGATCGCACGCGGTCTGATGGATTACGGAGTATCTGAGGCGGACTCGGTGTCCTACATCAACAGTACGTGCGTGGAGATCACCCCCATCGCCAACAGCAATGTGTGGGTGGCTTCTCCGTATTACAACTGTCCGGGCGCGCTTTTGGAAGTATTGGAGGATACAGATTCGGACAGTCCGAAGACCTTTGAGGAACTGGTCGAGGGGTTCAAGACGAAGCTTTCGAGCCACGTGCGGGAGGAGGTATGCCGGATTGATCAAACCTGGCGAGGACGCGAAAAACGCGGCGGCATGCCCTTGCAAAGTTGCCTGACCGATGATTGCCTGGCGCGGGGAAAGGACATAGACCGCGGCGGCGCGCGTTACAACTGGGTGGAGTGTTCGTTTGTGGGATTGGCGAACCTCGTGGACAGTCTGGTGGCGCTGAGGCAGTTGGTGTTCGAGGAGAGGCGGTTCACAACGGCCGAATTTTACGAGATCCTGCGGGATAACTTCGACGGGCACGAATCCCTTCGGCAGGAGATCCTCAACCGAATGCCCAAGTATGGAAACGACGACGACCGCGCCGATGAACTGGCCGTGGAGATGACAAAGATGTTTGCGGAAATCTGCGCGTCCCATCGCATCGGGTCGGAGGCGCACCGATACGCGCCGGGGCTGTTCTGCTGGGTGATGCACGAGCGTCTTGGAAAGGAAACCGGCGCCACGCCGGACGGTCGCTTGGCGGGAGGTGCGCTTGCGGACGGCGCGGGTCCGGCCCAGGGGCGGGAGCGATTCGGCCCCACCGGAGCGATCAAGTCCACAACGAAGTGGCGCCACGAGCCGATGTTGGGCGGACTGGTGCTCAATCTGAAGTTCAGCCCATCCGCGCTGGAGGGGGACGAATCTCTGGAGAAACTCCGGCACTTGATCGAATCGTATATGCTTCTCGGAGGATTCGAGGTGCAGATCAACGTGGTGGACGGGCAGACCCTGCTCGATGCACAGCAGCATCCGGAGGCGCATCAGGATCTCTTGGTGCGGGTGGCCGGATACTGCGATTATTTTGTGCATCTGAATCCGAATATGCAGGCGGAGGTAATCGCACGGACGGAGTATGGGGAGGTGTAGGTTGGGGATTGGTGATTGGTAAGTAAGTGGACAAAATTAAATTCATAAAAATTCCTTTTTCTATAAGGAATCCAGGAAACCAGGAGAGGGCTGTGGTGCATTTCGGAGGGCTGTTTTTTTCTCCTGGGTTCTTGGTTTCCTAATTGTGAAAATGATTTTGTCTGGGAACTTAACCCCGACTTGTCTGTGGCTCCCTCACGTTTCACGTTTTATGCTCTGCGTGCTCCGCGGTAAAAAAATCGGGTGAACCCCGAATGCGCACGGAAGGAAAAAAAATTATGGATGGATATCCCAAAATGATTCGGATTCGGCAGCGATTCGAGGCGCCGGTGGTGCGGGATGCGGCCCAAAAGGTGCGGGAGGAGCTTGGGGCGCTGAAGCTCGGGCGGCGGATCGAGCCGGGGGATACGGTGGCGATTCCGGCGGGAAGTCGCGGCATAACGGATATCGTCACGATCCTGAAGACGGTGGTGGAGCGTTTGCGGGAAATCGGAGCCCGGCCGTTCATCGTGCCGGCGATGGGGAGTCACGGAGGCGGGACCGCGGAGGGGCAGCAGGAGGTGCTTCGGCATTACGGAATCACGGAAGCGCGGCTCGGGGTCCCGATTCGCTCCTCGATGGAGGTGGTAAAAATCGGAGAAACGCCGGAGGGATTTCCGGTGCATCTGGATCGCTTTGCGGCACAGGCGGATCACATCGCGGTGATCAATCGCGTCAAGCCGCATACGGAGTTTTACGGAGCGGTCGAGAGCGGTTTGCTGAAGATGATCACCATCGGCTTGGGGAAACGTCAAGGCGCGGAGATCTACCACAAAGTGGCGGTGAAGCACCCCTTCAGCGAGGTGGCGCAGGCGGTGGCCCGGGTGGTGCTGAGGGAGCGTTCCATGCTTTTCGGATTGGGTGTGGTGGAGAATGGGTATGAGCAGACCGCGTGCATCCAAGCTGCTGGACCGGAAGGCTTGATCGCGCTGGATAAGGCATTGCTGAGGGAGGCCAAGCGGCTGATGCCCCGCCTTCCGTTCGATGAGATAGACGTGTTGATCGTGGATGAGATGGGGAAAAACATCAGTGGGGCAGGGATGGATACCAATGTGATCGGACGAAAGAGTTGGGCCTTCCATCGGGGTATGGACGAAAAGCCGAGGATCACGCGGATTTTTGTGCGGGATCTGACCCAGGAGAGCGCGGGAAATGCGTGCGGGATCGGGTTGGCGGATTTCACCACGCAGCGATTGGTGGAGAAAATAGACGTGGAGATCTCAAGGCTGAATGCGCTCACCGAGACCCGACCGAGGGGCGTGATGATTCCAATGGCGTTCGATACGGACCG
>JAUWMS010000568.1 GCA_030613045.1 Candidatus Latescibacterota bacterium
GCTGATGGAGGCGTTCCAAAAAGACGAGGACATTCACACCAAGACCGCGGCGTTGGTGTTCGACATCCCCCCGGAATCGGTGGAGCCGGAGTTGAGAGGGCGGGCCAAGACCATCAATTTTGGCATCATCTATGGGATGGGGCCGTACGGGCTGGCCAAGAGGCTCGACATCGGGATACCGGAGGCGCGGGAATTTATCGAGGTGTATTTCGCGCAGTATCCGGGCGTAAAGGCGTACACCGACCGGATGATCGAACAGGCCCGGGAGCAGGGCTACGTGACCACGATGCTGGGACGAAGACGGTATCTCCCGGAGATCCTCAGCTCGAACCGGCAGATGCGGGAATTTGCCGAGCGCACCGCGGTGAACACCCCCGTGCAGGGCACTTCCGCGGATCTGATCAAAAGGGCGATGATCCATATCCACGGGCGGCTTGCGGCGGAGAAGCTCCGCGCTAAGATGATCCTTCAGGTGCACGACGAATTGGTCTTTGAAGTCCCGAAAGACGAGATGGACCGGGTGAAGGCCCTCGTGGTCTCCGGGATGGAGGGCGCGCTGAAGCTCTCTGTTCCCGTCAAGGTGGATGTGGGCGTCGGGGCGAATTGGTTGGAAGCCCATTGAGATTGGGGATTTCGGATTGCGGATTGGGGAATAAATCCTCAACGCAGAGACGCAGAGGACGCGGAGAACTTCAAACAAAGCAATAAGAAAGGCCGAGGTTAAGGTTCAGATCGCCCATTTTTCTTTGTTTTTCTCTGCGCTCTCTGCGTCTCTGCGGTGCAATTTTCCGTGGGGTTTTCAATCCGAAATCCGAAATCAAAAAAGGGGGTTGCTATGGCGGATGCAAGCAGGTCGGGAAAACGGCTGTACAAATCCCGAAAGGACAAGATCGTAGATGGGGTGTGCGGTGGGATTGCGCACTATCTGAATATGGATCCCACCATCGTGCGATTGGCGTTTGTGGTGATTACCTTGCTGGGCGGCGGTGTTTTGATTTTGCTTTACGTGGCCGGGATGATCATCATGCCCCGGGCGGACGACGAATCGGAGGAGCCGTCCCGGAGTTCGGCGGGACGAGGCTACCTGCTGGGGACCGTTCTGGTGGTCATCGGCGCGTTCGTGCTTTTGGGCAATTTCGACGTACTGCCCTGGCAACTGTGGCGGTGGCCTATTCCGTGGGGGATTATGTGGGGTATCTTTTTGATCCTCATCGGAGCGATGCTGGTGGTGTCGCGAAGAGGAGCCAGCGAAGGGGAGGCCGGGCAACAGGAGATCGGGGAAGCGGAGGAGCGCGGGGACCCCAAGCGCCTGTTCCGGACGAGGAAGGATCGGAGGATCGCGGGGGTATGCGGCGGGATTGCGGATTATTTCGGGATGGATGCCACCATTGTGCGGTTAGCCTGGGTCTTGGGCACGATCGCCTCCGTGGGGACCGGTGTGCTGGTGTACTTCGTTATGGCGATCGTAGTGCCCGAACGGTCCGTCCGTGAGCAAAATATGGAGGAGGAGACTACTGAAAAGGAGGGAAGCTAACCATGGCACTGAGAAGAAACAATCAAGCATTTGTTTCGGGCCTGATCTTGATTGCGGGCGGAATCCTGCTGCTCATGCACAATATGGATGTGCTGGACTTCGACTTCTCCGAGATCTGGCCGGTTATCGTGGCTGTGATCGGCGCGTTTTTCCTGAGCTCGGTGCGGGGGAAGGCCGACAAGGGAATGGTTTTTCCGGGAACGCTTCTTCTCCT
>JAUWMS010000453.1 GCA_030613045.1 Candidatus Latescibacterota bacterium
AGGTGACATTTCGGAGAGCAGATCCCGATTTTTTCGTGGGATGCCGGGTCAAAGGCAAGCGGGGATGGCAGCATGTTTTACCAGGCCATCCCTTTCTTTATATGCTGGATCAGCATGGGGTTTTCTACGATTCATGCACGGCAGCTCCCGCTCCTTCCATCACCATCGAAGAAGCCGGGCCAATGCGCGCCTGCATCTGCGTGAAAGGGTACCACGCGACCTCCGCCGGACTGCGTTTCTGTCCCTATATTCTGCGGATGCACGTGTATGCCGGAAAGAGCGATCTCCGCATTTTTCACACGTTTATCTTCGATCAAAATCCTGAAAAATTTGAGCTATCCGCCATTGGGATGAAGTTCCCGCTTGATCCGGGGAATGATCTCAGGATGGCTTTTGGCGGCGAAACGCAAGTGCATTCGGCGGAGAAATGCAACAACGCCCTGTTCCTGCAAACTTCCGATATGGAGTATGCCGTAACGGGAGATGGTCCAATTTCGGGCAAGGGTTCCAAAACAAACGGCTGGGCAAGCATCCGTGGAACCAACGGAGCGGCTGCGGTGGCCGTGCGGGATATCTGGAAAGAGTATCCCAAGGGGATTTCGCTGGCGCGTGATGGGATGGATATCCAGATATGGCCGGAGGCAACCCAGGAGAATTTGATATTCCGAACGCCTTTTCAGGAAGAGGCCGTATTCTTCGGCGGCACACGGGACGAAGCAACCGTGAAGCGGCTTCTTGAGGAAAAACCGACCGCGCCGCTGAATCTGAAAAGTTTCGACATCCAGAACGAGGAGGCCCTGCTGTGGGTGGAGAAGATGATCGAGAAGTACGCCCCGGACCGGCCGGCCTCCCACAACGATACGGGCACCTCGGACGGAACCGGCGCGGCAAAGACCACCGAATTTCTGATGCGGTTTTCCGCGGAGGCGATTTCGGATCAGGAGTCGGAGGCGCTGGGTATTTCCGTGCGGGAGCCGGTGATCGCCGTGCCCGATCCGGCGTATACCTGTGCCACTCGTGCGGCCAGAGCCTTCTATCACAAAGGGGATCCGCGTTTTACGGAGGTGGATCGGGGACTGGACGATATGCTGGAATTGATGGCCATCGATCCGATGGAGCGATGCCGCCTCTATGGGATGATGCGGTACGGCAATATGGTCTGCTCGCACTCGCCGGGATCTGGGGTGTCTTACCGAACCCATTACGAGAAGAATCCGGCCAAAGCGCTCCGATACGTGGGTCCATACAACAACGAGGCAAACGATCAGATCTGGTCCGTGTGGGGTAATTTCATCCGCACGGGGGAGCGGAAACATTTTCTGTTGGCTTCGGCGTACAGCCAGAATGTAGCCGACGTGTGCATCTGCCACGCCCATCCGAACGATCGGGAGGCGGTGGGCTTGATGCACTATCATAATGCACACCACTGGTCGGGCCAGGTTAGCCCCTCGCATACTCTCACCACCGGCATTATGCTGCACTACTATTTCACCGGAAATCGGCGGCTGCTCGACGTGGCGTTGGAAGTTGCGGACTGGGCGGTTCGCTGGCAGGAGCCTTGTGGCATCATCGCCAATCGGGATTTCGAGAAGGGCGCGCTCAGCCGGGAATTCACCGGCCCGCTCTGGTGCGTGATGGAAGCGTATCAGGCCACGTGGGAGGAAAAGTATGGGGATTTAGCCCGCCGCAGCCTGAACTGGTTTCTCCACACGCAGTCCAAACCGGGGACGTTTCCGATCAGTGTGTACACCGGCGGAGAACGAGGCGATGAGGCCTGGGTGGAGCCGACGGAGGAACCCGCCGTGCACGCCGGGGCGATGTACCCTATTTTTGACGATGGATTGCGGCTCTTCGACAGCGAATTATTGAGAAAGACCATCATCGCCGAAGCGGATCACGTGCTCTGGAATACCCCGACGCACAGCTATTTTACGGCGGAGATGGCACGGGAGTGGCTGACCAATCGCTCCAAGCTGTGGCGGATTGACGATCAATGGTTCTGGGCGCAATGGGGTGGGCCTTCCGACTATCTCGGCACGGTGGTTTGTCTCGCGTACCAGATTACGGGCGATCCGATGTACGTGGCGTGGGCGAAGTATCACGTGGAGGTTTATTTCCCGGACCGGGCGGAGCGAATCCGGAATTTCTGTCCGTGCCTCTTTACCTCGATCAAATACGCGGGCTACATCCCGATCCTCGCGGCCACCGTGGCGGAGGCATTGAAGAAAGATCCGGAAGGGGTGCGAAGCGCGGAAGCGGAATGGCGGCGGAAGCGCGCCCAATTGGGCCGTCCGCTTTATGATGGTCCGGTTCCCGGCATTCCGATTGATCGGGAGCATTTTGACGCCAATACGAATGTAATCGGCGCAGCGCCCGTTGACATCGGACTCAAGCCCGGCAAACCGCGTCCTGAGCCGAGAAGTATGGGGGTGCTGTCGTGCGAGGAGGGGTGAATAAGGTTGAGGTTAAGTTTCCGGACAAAATCATTTTCACAATTAGGAGCCTCTTGCAAAAGTCCAAAAAACGAGAGGACGTCACTTCGCTCACCATGGCAAAATGGATTTATTTTTGTAGGGAAAATTGAAAACTTTTCCCCTCATAGACCGGAGCAATCTTGACGGATAAGTTTTTTGCAAGTGCTTGGTAGAACAGACATTCTTGTCTGTTCATCTCTATGGTCATCCAAGTCTGACCAAGTCAGACAAGAATGTCTGACCTACTAACCCCCGCGAAATGATTGCTGCTTTGTGACTTTTGCAAGAGGCTTTTAGGGAACCAGGAGAAAAACAGAAAAAACCCATAGAATTTTCTCCTGGCTTCCTTATAGAAAACGCTTTGCAATGGAATTCATCGAGTTAGTTTTATTTGCGCAGCCTGGGTTTAATACCCCGCCCCTTGGGGCGTTCAATGCTTTTATAGATACCCCGCTGCTTGCGGCGGGGTAGTTCATTTGCCTATTTATTGTGAAGGAATTTACCGTGAACAAGGAACAACAAAAAGCCCGCGAGGAAATCCATCGTCTTGAGGAGCGGCTTCCTCAATGGGTCAGAACGTTGATGCTTCCCGGCAAACCGTTTGGACGGTGTAAGTTTCACCGCAAACAAAAGCAGAAGTGGCTGCTTTACGCCAGCCAGCAGATGTTTTCCCTCGTGGTTATGACCGGCGTCATTGAAAAGTTGGATGAAGCGGAAAGAAGCGAGTGGCTCGATCTGCTCCTTTCGCTTCAGGATCCTGAGAGCGG
>JAUWMS010000547.1 GCA_030613045.1 Candidatus Latescibacterota bacterium
CTGCCGGTCCGGAAGCTCGATCCCGTATTTATGCACCGCCTGCCCCATCACCTTCAGAAAATCGTCGCACACCTGATACCCCAGTCCTCTCGATCCCGACTGCACCCACACGACCACGCCGTTTTCCAGAAGCCCGAACACGTCCGCCACATCCGGATCGAAGATCGTGTCCACCACGCCGATCTCCAAAAAGTGATTGCCCGATCCGAGCGTGCCCACCTGATCCAGTCCTCTTTTGATGGCCCGCTCGCTCAACTGACCCGGCTCCGCTCCCTCTATACACCCACCTTCCTCCGTGTGTGCCAGGTCCTCCTCGATGCCGTATCCCCGCTCCAACGCCCACTTTGCGCCCATCACGAGAAGCCGATCCAGTTCCGCCTTTGACAGCTTCCGAATCGCCCCGGACGATCCCACGCCGCTGGGGATGTGCTGATACAGCAGTTGCACCAGATCCCGCAGCCGATCCTTAATGTCCTCGTACTCGAAGTTCGTTGTGGCCACCCGGATGCCGCAGGAAATATCGTAGCCCACGCCTCCGGGCGAGATCACGCCGCCCTCGTCCGGGTCCGTCGCGGCCACGCCTCCGATGGGAAATCCATACCCGTAGTGCATATCCGGCATAGCCATCGAATAGTTGATGATCCCCGGAAGATGCGCCACGTTGGTCACCTGCTCCGGACTCTGATCCCCCTCGAGCGCCTCCATCAACTTGTCGCTGCTGTAAATTCGTCCCGGCACGCGCATCTTTCCGGAGCGCGGAATCTCCCACAGGGTATCACTTAACCGTTTCATCTTGACGTCCATCAAGCTCACCTCCTCAATAGACTTCTCACCGCAAAGACGCAAAGGACGCAAAGAAAACCAAAAACCCGGGGTGAAGTCCTTTGCGCTCTCTGCGCCTTTGCGGTGAGATTTGCATCAAATATCGAAAATAACCTGCGCTCTCCAGCCGTCCTCCGCCTTCTCCACGCGCAGCCGGTGAAGCGTCACCGCTTTGATCTCCATCTCCCACGCATGGCGGGAGGCGTCATACGGTTCTCCGAAACATCTTGCTTTCAATCGTTTTGAATCTATATCCAGCACCTCAAACTTCGAGAACAACCAACGTTCCGCATTGCAAAGGTAAAGCAACTCCCTGAGCCAATCGGCAAACAATTCCTCCACGTCCTGAGCGTTCACAGTCAATGAGACCGCCCGCTCATGCTGAATGGTCCCGAGATCCTCCACGATCAGAGCAAAAAGTCCGTCCGCCGCATTCGCAAACAACTCCTTCAGATTCTCTCCGAACACCCTCAGACCCACGTCCGCCGTATGCTCCATGATCTCGTGCTTCATTTTTGGCGTCCTCTGCTTCTTTCGTCTGCTGGTGCGTGGCATTTTTCACGTTTTACGTTTCACGTTTTACGCCTGTCATCTTTCCCACCCATACTCCCCAATCAGCGGCACAAACACACAGTTAGTCATCTCATTTTCCACAAACCGCGCTCCGTCCCTTCGGATTTTGTAAAGCGTCTGATGGTACTCCGCGCCCACGGGAATCACCAATCGCCCTCCGTCGGCCAATTGCTCCCGAAGCGCTTCCGGAACCTCTGGCGCCCCCGCGGTCACGATGATGCCGTCGAAGGGAGCCGCTTCCGGCCAACCCACGGTGCCGTCTCCGACTTTCAGGATGCAATGTTCGTATCCCAAATGGGCCAGGCGCTGCGCCGCTTGTTTCGAAAGTGCGGAATGGCGCTCGATGCTGTACACTGCTCCCGCGATCTTCGCCAGCACGGCCGTCTGATAGCCTGATCCCGTGCCGATCTCCAGCACCTTTTCTCCGCCCCGAAGCTTTAGACACGCCGTCATCAGCGCGACCATATAGGGCTGCGAGATCGTCTGTCCCTGTCCGATGGAAAGCGGGCGGTCCTCATAGGCCGAGTTCCGCTCGTCTTCCGGGACAAAACGATGTCGGGGAATCGTTCGCATCGCCTCCAAAACCCGCTCGTCCCTGATCCCCCGGGATTCTATCTGAGTGGCGACCATGCGCCTGCGCATCTTTTCGAAATTCATGATGATCAAGAATGCTGGTAACCTACGGGTAAGTAAGTGGACAGAATTAAACA
>JAUWMS010000328.1 GCA_030613045.1 Candidatus Latescibacterota bacterium
CCCGATCCGGATGCGCACCGTGGCCGTCGGGATCGTTCCCGTGCCGCTGGAGGTGTGAAGATATTCTAAGCGATACGTTTCCGGCACCGGATGGATTTCGTCCCTTACAATGGCGGACAGATCTTCGTCGAAGACCTCCTGTTTTTTATCGGCCACGAGCAGAAACCGGCTATACGTCTTATCCAGTTCCTCCGCAGAAAGCTCGTAGCCCATCTCCTCTAAGCGATGCCGCAGCGCATGGCGGCCGGACCGGGCGGTGAGCACGATCTGGCTGGCCTCCAGCCCGACGTCCTCCGGACTCATGATTTCAAACGTCATCCGTTCTTTGAGGACCCCGTCCTGGTGGATGCCGGAACTGTGCGCAAACGCGCTGGATCCGACCACGGCCTTATTCGGAGGAATCGTCATCCCCAGCATATCCGCGACCAAGCGGCTGGTCCGCGAAAACTCGCGCGCCTCGATGTCCGTATGTACGGGAAAATGGTCCCGGCGCGTGCGGAGCATCATCACCACTTCCTCGAGCGCCGCATTGCCCGCCCGTTCGCCCACCCCGTTGATCGTGCATTCCGCCTGCCTGGCTCCGTTTTCCACTGCCGCCAGGGTGTTGGCGGTCGCCATGCCGAGATCATTGTGACAGTGTACGCTGATCACCGCCTGGCCGATGTTGGGAACGCGGCGGAAAATATCCCGAATTAAGTCGCCAAACTCCTTTGGAAACGCATAGCCCACCGTGTCCGGGACATTGATCGTCGTCGCTCCCGCTTCTATCGCCGCCTCGATCACCTCACAGAGATAGTCCAGTTCCGTGCGCGTGGCATCCATCGGCGAAAATTCCACGTCGTCGCAAAAAGATTTGGCGCGCTCCACGGCTGCGATGGCCATGTCCAGCACCTGGGGCGGCGTTTTCTTCATCATCGCAATGTGACTCGGTGACGTGCCGATGAACGTGTGAATGCGGGGCCGTTTTGCCTTGGCCAGCGCACTCCCGCATGCGTCGATATCCGCGGCCACGGCGCGGGAAAGCCCGGTGATGATGGGGCCTTCCACCTCCTGGGAGATCAACTGCACGGCCTCGAAATCCTCCGGCGACGAGATCGGGAAGCCCACCTCCATCACATCCACCTTCAGCCGCGCCAGTTGATGGGCGATCTCCAACTTCTCCTTGGCTCCGAGGCGACTTCCGGCGGCCTGTTCCCCGTCTCTCAGCGTGGTATCGAAAATCACGATTTTATCTGCGTTCATCCTGAAACCCCTCCTCAGCCACGAAGACTCAAAGGCACACCGTTTCTTCGTGTTTTGGTATCTTCGTGGCAATCGCCGGCTTATGAAACGTCCCGGAGCAGAAGAAACCCGCCGGCAATTTGGCCTGACTGCCCCGTAATCTCCAGATCACTTTCATCCCTCAAACCGCTGAGGTCGGATTCCATCTGCCTCACCTCCTTGGGGTTGGTGATTGGTTATTGGTGCGCAGTAGGAACATTTAAGTGATTTCCGAGATGCGCTTGTTCCTTCAGCCCTCTTGAAAGTCTTGTGAAAGTGTGAAGGTGAGAAAGTGAGAAATACGGTGGTGAAATCTCACTTTTTCATCTTCAGAGGTCAGGTACGCCCCACGCTTCACGTTTCACGTTTTACGTTTCACGCTTCACGTTTCACAATGTAACCATCTTTCCCTCAAAAATCAAGTGGAAAAAGAACGTATGGGCAAGCACAGGATGAAAAAGGCCAAAAACGCCTTGACAAAATCCCTTCAGCGCTTTATCTTTCAAGAGAGACGGAGCCGCAAAGGCTTTATTTGAGCGTTCCTCGTTACCTGATTTTCAGAAGGGAGGTCCTTTGTCATGGGAAAGGGAAAGTCCAAGCCGAAAAGAGAGACCAAAAAGCCCAAGTCGGACAAGAAAAGCAAAAAGAAAGACAAGTAGGGAGCGTTTGCAGAGGCTCGAAACGGGATCCTTCGAAAGAACGATCCCGTTTTTCTAAGGCGTTACGAATACTTCTATGGAGACATTCTCTCCTTCCCACGCTCTGCGTGGGAACGCAACCCCGACGCTCCGCGTCCCCACACGGAGTGAAGCGAAGGTCACGGTAAACCGCGCAGAGCCGATATCCCGCCGTGCGTGGAGAATAGCATCGGACACAGCGGGGCGACGCGGACACCTCGTTGAGCGCATCCCTGCCTTGTCCGCTGCAATGTAGGGGATGAGACACCGTTGAATCAGCATTTCAGGAAGGCTAAGTAAAAACAGTCTAATAAGAAAGGAAAACTATGTTTAGAGCAACGCGCCCGATCCTGATCGGAAGTTTGATTTTGGCGACGATGTTCGTCCTGGGATGCGGGAAGGCTTCGGTGGACAGGCAGGCCGTTCATCGCCGCAACGATCTTGGCGTGGCGTATATGGAGCAGCACAATTACTACGCTGCGTCTCAGGAGTTTGGGAAGGCGCTTGAGTTGGATCCCGATTATGCGATCGGGCGAATCAATCTGGGGATTGCGTATTATGCGTTGAGTATGTACGCCGAAGCCGATGCGGAGTTTGAGAAGGCGCTCGCGTTGGATCCGAATAATCCGTACGCGCATTTCAATCTGGGCCTCGTTTCCAAAGTCCAGGGGGAGTACGAGCAAGCCGGGAAGGCGTTTGAAGAGGTGTTGAAGGTGGATTCGGACGATCCCTTTGTACACTATAATTCGGGGATCGTGTTTTCCAAGCAGGGCCGGCATGCGGAGGCGATTCGGGCGTATCGGAGGGTGATCGCGCTGGATCCGAACAACGTGTCCGCGTACTATAATCTGGCCGGAGAATTGAGGCGTGCAAAAAAGCCGGAGGAGAGCAAACAGGTATTGGCGCTGTTCACCGAAAAGAGAGCCTCCGGGCTGAATCCGACGGCGGGCGTCCGCTATCTGGAGCAGGGAAAATACGCGGAGGCCATCGTGGATCGTGCGCACCGGGCCGAAGCCGAGGCGGGCGACCGGGTGATCCCGGTAAAACTTTGTCACGCCACCGCGCCGGCGGGCTGTGAAAATAGGGAAGAGGGGGCATGGGTCGGGGATCAGGGGCAATCCGAAATCCGAAATCCGAAATCCGAAATCATTACGTCGGGATCGGCGGTGGCATTCGGGGATTACGACGGAGACGGCGATCCGGATGTGTATTGGGTTCGGTGCGCCGCTTCCGAGGCCGCTTCGGCGAACGGGCTCTATCGGAACAACGGGGATGGCACGTTCACGGACGTTACCGAAGAAGCCGGGGTCGGAGACCGCGGGATGGGGATGGCGTGCGCGTTCGGGGATTACGACAACGATGGGGACCGGGATCTATACGTGGCCAATTACGGACCGAACGTGCTGTATCGGAACAATGGAGACGGCACGTTCATTGATGTGACGCAGGAGGCCAAGGTTGAAGAGGACGGGATGGGGGAAATCCGCAATCCGAAATCCGAAATCCGAAATCCACAGTGGAGCATGGGATGTGCTTTCGGGGATTACGATCACGATGGGGATATAGATCTCTACGTAGCCAATTATGGAGATCTGAAAGGGAGGGGACAGCCTAATACGTTGCTTCGGAACAATGGGAACGGCACGTTTTCGGACATGACCACTCAGGTGGACGTTGGAGATGAGGCGCATCGAAGCGTGGCCGTGTTGTTCACGGATTTCGACAACGACCGGGACGTGGATATGTACGTGGTGAACGATGGGGAGCCGAATACGCTCTTCAGCAACAACCGGGACGGCACGTTCACGGAGGTGGCCGCTCTGGCCGGGATCGCCGATGCCGGGCATTCGAGGGCCGTGGCCGGAGGGGATTACAACAAGGACGATCGGATGGATCTGCTCATGGTGAGCCGGGAGGGTGCGGATATCTTATATCGGAACAGCAAAGACAGGATGTTTTCGCATGATCCCGTGCTTTCGGAGCGGACTGCTGAGTTGAAGGGAAACCGGATCGGAGGCTTCTTCGACTACGATAACGATGGGGATCTGGATATTTTTGTGCTGAGCGCGACCAAATCCCGCCTGCTTCGGAATCGCGGCGATGGTACGTTTGCGCAGGCTTCGGACGGGTTCGGGGAAAGAAAGGGAGAAATTCGGGACGCGGCATTGGGGGATTAGGCCGATGACGGGGACGTGGATCTTCTGCTCGCCGACGGGGAAGCTCTGACGCTCTTGCGCAACGACGGCGGGAACGCCAATCACTGGTTGAAGATCCGATTGGTCGGTGTCGGATGCAACAAGGACGGCATCGGAACCAAGGTATTGCTGAAGGCCGGGCCGGTCGGGCAGAAGTTGGAGGCGCGAGGGACTTCTCAGCGGAGTCCGGAACTTACGTTCGGCGTCGGGAAGGCCGAAAAAGTGGAGATGGTGCGGATTTTGTGGC
>JAUWMS010000057.1 GCA_030613045.1 Candidatus Latescibacterota bacterium
TAGCGGTTGCCAAGGGGACCCTGAAGGGTACGGACGCGACGGCCAAGGCGGATGCGATTTCGATAGCACTTTACACGATCAATCTCAAGGGCGCTGCGGAGCTGACTACCGGTATGGGGACATTTTCGGGCGCATCGCTCAAGTTGTCCTTCACCGCAGAGGGCAAGCTGGACAGCTTTGTCTCGGAGCAAAGCAAAGGCTCGATAGAGGGGGCAGCGCCTGCTGCGTCGCCTGCAGAAAAGCCCGCACCGAAGAAGAAGTAGGACTTCTCCGAAAAGGAAGGAGCGAGCGCGATACGGGCGAAGACAGGAACTCTCTGAGTAAGAGTGCAAGTTAGTACCCTCAGGGGCGTTTTGATGTTCCCTGTGTCGGAGTTTTTCATCTGAATCAATTTGGGGAAGAGGTAGCTGAAGAAGTAACTAAGGTTCCTTTTTTTACACTTGGCTTCGGGGAATATAGGGTTTTCCAGCTTCGTGATTGGTTGCAAGAGAACCGGTCAGGATCATCTTTTGTGGGATTCCGTCGAGTCTATTTTGACGGATAGATTTCGCGCAAATTCGGCGCGCGGCATGGAGGGACGATGAAATTAGGGGCATTGCAGCCCGCACCAGGGGCACGGAAGAAAACAAAACGCGTTGGAAGGGGAACGGGATCTGGACACGACGGTACAAGCTGTCGGGGACATAAAGGGCAGAATTCTCGATCCGGAGCCAAACACAGGGCCTTTTTCGAGGGAGGGCAGACCCCTCTCCAGAGAAGGTTGCCTAAGCGGGGATTCAACAACGCGCGTTTCAAGTTGGTTTATCAGGTGGTCAACGTGGGCGCCCTTTCAGAGAGAGCATTGGAAGGGGAGGTGGGTCCGGATAGTTTCAAGACCGTTGGATTGATTGGAACGAAAAGTGTGCCGGTAAAAATTTTGGGATCAGGAGAACTCACCCGGCCGCTGACTGTGAAGGCACACGCATTCAGCTCCTCGGCGGTTGCGAAGATCGAGGGAGCCGGTGGAAAGGTCGAGGTGATCGGACGTGCTTAAGAGTTTTCAGAGTATCGTAAAAATACCCGAACTCAGGCGAAAGCTTCTGTTTACACTTGCGATCTTGGCGGTCTATCGGGTCGGGGGCCATGTGCCCACTCCTGGGATTGATTCGCAGGCTCTGGGGGAATATTTCGCCAGCGCTCAGAATACGCTTTTCGGCTTATATGATATGTTCGTGGGCGGCGCGTTCCAGAAAGCGACGATCTTTGCTTTGGGGATTATGCCGTATATCAGCGCCTCGATCATTTTTCAGCTTTTGGGATCGGTGATTCCTTATTTTCAGAAGCTGCAGAAGGAAGGGGAGGAAGGCCGGAAGAAGATTACTCAGTACACCCGGTACGCCACGGTGCTGTTAGCGGCCATGCAATCTTACGGGGTGAGCGTCTTTTTGGAGAATCTTCCCTCTCCTTCTGGGATTCCCGTGGTGCCCGGTCCCGGATGGGGATTTCGGCTGCTGACGATGATCACGATTACCTCAGGCACAATTTTTATTATGTGGCTGGGGGAACAGATCACCGAACATGGGATCGGAAACGGCATTTCGTTGATCATCTTCGTGGGGATCATCGCATGGCTTCCGAATGCCATTATGGTCGAGGTGAAGCAGTTGCTGGCCGGCAATCGGCAGATTATTCCGGAGGTCTTGCTGTTTGTGGTGATGGTCCTGGTGGTCGCCGCCGTGGTCTTTATTACCCAGGGGCAGCGCAAAATTCCGGTTCAGTACGCCAAGCGGGTGGTGGGACGCAAGGTGTATGGCGGACAGAGCACGCACATTCCGTTGCGGGTAAATACCGCGGGCGTGATCCCGATCATCTTCGCGCAGGCCATTATGTTTCTTCCCTCCACCATTGCGACTTTTTTCCAGCAGAGCGAGACGATACAGAATGTGGCCGCTTATTTTTCCTATCAATCGCCGATTTACTGGCTTTTTTATGGTCTGATCATCGTTTTCTTCACGTATTTCTATACGGCGGTTATTTTCAATCCGGTGGATCTGGCGGACAACATGAAAAAGTACGGCGGGTTCATTCCGGGCATCCGACCGGGGAAACGGACGTCCGATTATATTGACAATATTTTGACACGAATCACGCTTCCCGGGGCCATTTTTTTAGCATTTATCGCGGTAATGCCGGCGATGGTGATTCGTTTCTCCGATGCGGCTTTTGGTATGAGTGTATCTACGGCTTTCTCTCAGTTTTTCGGAGGAACAGGGCTGCTAATTGTGGTTGGGGTGGCGTTGGATACGCTTCAACAGGTGGAGTCGCATTTGCTTATGCGGCACTATGACGGTTTTCTGAAGAAGGGAAAACTACGGGGACGGCGGTGACCGATTTCGGATTTCGGATGGTGGATTTCGGATTGAAAAACTTTATACTCCGCAATGCGCCATTGAACATTTCGAAAACTGCAAACCGCAATTCTGTATGTTTGTGATGGGAGATTATATGCACTTAATTTTACTGGGTCCTCCCGGGGCCGGAAAAGGTACGCAGGCTCAGAGGGTGGCGGAGCGCTATGATATTCCTCAGATTTCGACCGGAGATATTTTAAGGGGGGCAGTGAAGGAAGGGACCGCGTTGGGGCGTAAAGCGGTCTCTTTTATGGACGCGGGGCAATTGGTGCCGGACGATCTGATGTTGGATCTGGTCCGGGAACGGCTTGGTCGCGATGACTGTTCCGAAGGATTTATCTTAGATGGGTTTCCCAGAACCGTGCCCCAGGCCGAAGGATTGGAAAAGGTTTTGACGGATCTGGGGGAAAGCGTAAATCATGTCCTCTCGATGAAGGTGGATTCCGAACTCTTGGTGAAGCGACTCACGGCCCGACGGGTGTGTCCGGATTGCGGTCGAGGGTACAATCTACAGACGCAGCCTCCGAATAAAGAGGGCATTTGTGACGCCTGTGGAGCCTCCTTGATTCAGCGTTCGGACGATGTGGAGAAGACGATCCGGAATCGCCTGAAGGTGTACGAGAACCAAACCGCTCCTTTAGAGGGTTTTTACAGAGGGAAGGGTTTGCTGCATCTCATAGATGGCGTGGGGACGATCGGCGAGGTTTTCGAACGTATGGTGGCTGGTCTGGATGCGTTGAATTCGAATGGGGAGCTATGATTGCCATTCGATCGCAAGAGGAGGTGGAACGGATCCGGGCCAGTTCCCAGATCGTGGCCGAAGTGCTTATGCGGTCAGAGTCGTTGATGGTTTCGGGGATACGCACCAAAGAGATTGAGCGCGAGGCCGAAGCCCTGGTCCGAGAACGGGGTGCTTGGTTAGCGTCCAAAGGATTTGAGGGGTATCCTGCCAGCATCTGCGTTTCCATAGACGATGAGGTAGTGCACGGCATTCCGGGAAGGAAAAAGTTGCAGTCCGGGCAATTGGTCAGCGTAGATGTAGTCGTGGGGAAAAACGGCTATTTCGGAGACGCCGCGAGGACCTTTCGGGTCGGGTCGGTCTCGGAGGAAAAGGAGCGGTTGGCCCGGGAGACCGAGGCAGCGCTGTGGAAGGGGATTGAGCAGGCTGTCCCGGGTAATCGAATCGGGGATATTTCACACGCCATTCAGGTTTACATAGAGGCGCAAGGCTATTCGGTCGTGCGTGATTTGGTGGGACACGGCATCGGAAGGAAACCGCACGAGGATCCTCCGGTTCCCAATTTCGGACGCGCTCATACCGGGCCTCGTTTGAAGGCTGGGATGGTGCTGGCGATTGAGCCGATGGTCAATGCCGGTGGATATGAGGTAAGGGCAAAGCGCGACGGTTGGACGATCGTCACCAAGGATGGTTCTTCTTCCGCCCATTTCGAGCACACCGTTGCCGTGACGCAAGACGGGCCGGAGGTGTTGAGCCTTCTCCCGGAATGAGCGTGGCGCAATCCGTTCAGAGGAATCCATCGCGGAATTCAGGAGAACATTTTTCTCCCGCGATTCATCGCGGATATGAGAAAACGGCATCTCCGTAATGTGGAAGCGGGGTATGGTTTGGCGAAAGAGAAACCCATTCAGGTCGAGGGGAAAGTGGTGGAAGCGTTGCCCAATGCCACCTTCAGGGTGGAATTGGAAAATGGACACCGGATTCTGGCCCATATATCGGGGAAGATGCGGCTGCATTATATTCGCATACTTCCCGGGGATCGGGTGGCTGTAGAGCTTTCACCGTACGATTTGACCAGGGGTAGAATTACCTACCGGTATAAATAATTCCCGGTTGCTTCTTATGGAGCAGGGATATCGTTTCGAGGAGCATGAGCACCGAAGCGCGTAGTTGAGGACTATGAAACGGAAGAGGAAAGGACACCTTGTCCGTTTTGTAGGGTACGCGTTTCGGTATGGCATTTCAACAGGAGATGGGGATGAAAGTACAGTCATCGGTCAAAAAACGCTGCTCAGACTGCAGGATCGTTCGCAGGAAAGGAGTGGTTCGGGTCATTTGTCGCGTTCCAAAGCATAAACAACGTCAAGGTTGAAAGGCAATAGAGGAACAGGGGGATTGGGGAGAGAGATCCCGCCTGTATCTCTGTTCTTGGTAGTGAGTTGCCTTTTGGCAAGGAGGATACTCGTTTGGCTAGGATAGCTGGAGTCGATCTGCCGAGGGAAAAGCGCGTAGAAATCGCCCTAACGTATATTTACGGCATCGGGCGGTCCTCGGCGAAAAAGATTTCGGAGAAGGCGCATATTTCACCGGATACCCGCGTCAATCAACTTACCGAGCAGGAAATTGCGTTGCTGCGTTCGGAGATTGAGGGGCAATATCGGGTGGAGGGGAGTCTGCGCAGCGAGGTGGCGATGAACCTCAAACGTTTGATGGACATTGGTTCCTATCGAGGGCTTCGGCATCGCAGAGGATTGCCTGTACGAGGGCAGCGGACCCGGACGAACGCGCGCACCCGAAAGGGGCCGAAGAAGATCGTGGGGCGGAGGAAAGAAACATAACGTTTCGGGTCGGTAAAGATAAAGGTAAAGAGGCTTCTACCTGTTTGCAGAGGAGGAAATCGTTTGCCACCACGTACCGGAAGTCGAAAAGGGAAAAGGCGGGACGAGAAGGTAAATCCCGTAGGCGTAGCTCACATTAAGGCGACGTTCAACAATACCATTATCAGCTTGACCGATCGAGAGGGGAATGTGATCTCGTGGGCCACCGCAGGCGGACAGGGGTTTAAGGGGTCGAGGAAAAGCACGCCATTCGCCGCACAGAAGGCCGCCGAGGCTTCGGCAAAGGAGGCGATGAATCGGGGATTGCGTAAGGTGGAGGTCTGGGTGAAAGGGCCGGGGGTGGGTCGGGAGGCTGCCGTGCGCTCGTTGCAGGCGGCCGGGCTTGATATTACAGCCATTCGGGACGTAACGCCCATTCCTCATAATGGTTGTCGTCCGCCGAAGAGAAGAAGAGTATAAAATCTGCAGAGAGGCAAAGAGGAGAGGGGCTGTAGAGTATTCCCCTCTGTTCCCATGCAACGGTTTATTGGGGGTTTTTTTATGGCGAGATATACAGAGGCAAGTTGCAGATTATGCCGTCGTGAGGGGGCAAAGCTTTTTTTGAAAGGAGAACGCTGCCTTACACCGAAGTGTGCATTCGAACGGCGGGGCTATATTCCGGGCCAGCACGGACAGAGTATGCGGAGAAAGTTTTCGGACTATGGGGTGCAGCTCAGAGAGAAGCAGAAGACGAAACGGATCTATGGCGTATTAGAGAAGCCATTCCGGCAGGCGTTTGACAGGGCCGTGCGTCAGAAGGGAATCGCCGGAGAAAATTTGCTTCGTCTGTTGGAGTCTCGATTGGATAACATCGTGTACCGATTGGGATTCGCCCCTTCTCGAAAGGTCGCTCGGCAGTTGGTCCGACATGGACATTTTGTGGTGAACGAACGGAAGGTGGATATCCCCTCGTATCTGGTGAAGCCGGGCGACGTGGTCCGGGTGCGCGACAAAAGTCAAAGATTGGAGGTGATCCATGCTTCGTTGAGAGGGGTCGGGAAAGGAAGGGAATTGCCATGGCTGACGTTGGATAAGACGACGTTGAGTGGATCTATGGTGGAACTTCCGAAACGGGAGGATATCCCGATCCCGGTACAGGAACAATTGATCGTAGAGCTATACTCCAAGTGAGGGGTGGCGCTGTAAGAGAGGCCTTGCCCTGAAGGTTTCGTGCCCGAAGGGTCTGAGGGAAGCTATGGGGGACTGTGTGGCCCCATGGGCAGGAAAGAATGATTCCCTCGCCTCGATCCGTCCTGAATTTATAGAGAGGGATCGCCTGTATGAAAAGCAAGATTTTTTGTATGCCAAAGTTGGTCGAAGTGGACGACGTGACCCTGAGCGATACCTATGGGAAGTTCCTCGTTCAGCCGTTGGAGCGGGGTTTTGGAACCACCCTGGGAAACGTTTTGAGGCGGGTGCTCTTATCTTCCGTGGAGGGGGCTGCGATTCGGGCGATCAAGATCGAAGGGGTGCACCACGAATTTTCGACCATTCCCGGCGTGGTGGAAGATGTGTCGGAAATCATTCTGAATCTGAAGGAAGTATGCCTGCAATTGCATACGGACGGAGATAAGACTTTTTTCGTAGAGAAAGAGGGGGTTGGGGAGTGGACCGCCGGAGATCTTCTGGTGGATTCGGAGATGGAAATTCTGAATCCGGATCTCCACATTGCGACGCTCAACGAGGACGCCCGGTTTCGCGCGGAGATTCTGGTAGGCTATGGACACGGCTATGTATTGGCGGAGGAGAACAAGCTTCCGGATCAGTCCGTAGATTGGATCGCGATGGATTCCATTTTTTCGCCGATTCGGAAAGCGTGCTATGCGATTGACAATATGCGGGTCGGTGACCGGACGGACTACGACAAACTGACGATGGAGGTATGGACGACCGGGACCATCCGTCCGGACGATGCCGTGGCCTTTAGTGCGAAGTTGTTGATAGATCACCTTCGGCTTTTCATCAATTTCGAAGAAGAACCGGAAGATATCGAGGAAGAAGAAGTGGATCACGAGTCGGAACGGATCAAGACGCTTCTGAAGTTGAATGTGGAAGAATTGGAGTTGTCGGTTCGATCCAGCAATTGTCTGAAGGCGGCAGGTATCCAACTCCTGCAGGATCTGGTTCAGAAGACGGAAAGCGAAATGTTAAAATATCGGAATTTCGGGCGAAAATCATTAAGCGAACTTTCGGGGATTCTAGGCGAGTTGGGACTGTCTTTTGGAATGGATGTGTTGCCTTATCTGGAGGAGGAGAAAGAACAGGAAGAGCCCGAAGAGAAGGAGTGCATATGAGGCACGGGAAACAAGGACGGAAGTTAAATAGAACCGCCAGCCATCGGAAGGCTATGGTCAGGAATATGGTCACCTCTTTGGTCGAGGTGGAAGCGATTCGTACTACGGATGCCAAAGCCAAGGAAGTGCGACGTACCGCGGAGCGGATGATTACGTTGGCGAAACGGGGGGATCTGCACGCCCGGCGTCTCGCCTTGCGGGTTATTCGAAGTAGGGCAGCTGTGGCCAAGCTGTTCGATGAAATTGCACCGAGATACGTGGATCGAAATGGGGGATACACCCGGATCGTGAAGATCGGCGAGCGCCGGGGAGACGGGGCTTCTATCTCGCTTGTTCAGTTGGTGCAAGACGAACCCGGCGAATAGATAGGCCCGCAGGGTTTCGGATTATGGCTATTGGTTGATGAAGAGCGATCTATTTTTTAGATCGCTCTTTTTTTGTATTTTGACGTATCTCCCATCTCGAAATCCACGGGGGAAACAGCCCCCTTCTTCTTCAAAAAAAATCGCCTGCGTTCACAGACCCAGACGATTTTCCGAAATATCTCCCGGAACCCTTTACTTCAAGATAAGCATGCTCCGGGTCTGCACGAAATTTCCCACCTGGAGGCGACAGAAGTACTTGCCGCTTGACAGGAGTTTGTCAGAATTATCCCGACCATCCCACACCATCCAATGGATGCCCGCTTGAACGTTCTCCTCCAGCAATCTCCTGACTTCCTGACCGAGCAGGTTGTAAATGGTCATCCGGACCGCTGAGGCCGCGGGAAGTTGGTACCGGATGACCGTCTCCGCGTTGAAGGGATTGGGAAAGTTCTGATGGAGTGCAAACTTCTCAGGAAGAAGATTCACTTCCTTCGATCGCAGGATATTGATGCCTCCCTCTGCGTCGAGAAGCTCCATCTCGATCCGGAAGCTGAGGTCTTCTGAGCCTCGCTCAACGGAGAAGATAAGATCGGTCAGGCTCGCGTCTCCACTTATGGTTTCCTCTCCAACAGCTATATCCGCGATGAGGAGTTCTCCGGATCCGGAGACCATTCCAAGAAGAGGCAGCCGGGATGGGTCGCTCCCAAGAGGGGTTTCCGGGTTTCTCTCCGCCTCGAGGAAAACGAGTTGCTTCGGGTCGTATCGGACCTTGAAGGCATAGCCAGCAAGATCGCGCGCGCCTTGTATCCCAACGTGCAGATGGACGCTTCTTCCTCCCCCAGAGGAGATCTCCATGCTCATAGCCGCCGCCAAAGAAGCCTCCGTATTTCTTCCGGTCCTCAGGCTTACCAGCTTCGCCGCACCGAGGCTGCTGCCGTAATTTTGTGCGAAGATGGAAAAATCGCCCAAGCCAATCCGGCCATTTTCATCCAGATCGTAGAGGGAATCGAAGCTGCTCTCTCCCTCGGACAGACCGTAGTTCTGCGCGAACAGCGAGAAGTCGCTCAGATTGACCCAGCCATCTCCGTTGAAATCTCCCGCCAAACTCGGTGCTTCCGCGAGGGTAAGCGGTGTCGTTTTGCCTTGGAAGGTGGCCGATAGGACGTCCTTCTGCAGGGTCAATCCATCATAGCTGCCGACTCCGAGGTCATACTCATTCCGGATGACGACACGGCCCTCCTCGAAGGAGCAGCCCCAACTATCCAGGACCCCATCCTCCTCGGGCCAATTCCCGGTCGGAGTGGCCGCCAGTATGTCGTCTATCGGGATCTCGACGTCCTCTTCGTTACTGCTTCCTGAAGACCAGACGATGGCGCCGACCCCGTCTTCTATGAAGTTGAACCACCCGTTGCTTGGAAGCCACAGCTTAATCCCGATGGATCCGTCGGAACCCACGAAGTATAAATTATCACCGAAGCGATGCACTCTCCACGCCCCGTAAGTGAGCAGCTCCCCGTCCAAAATAATCTCGGAGGGCTCCGATGTGGTGACCTCCAGGGTCACGATGCTCACATCTCCCCATGCCCCGTTCGACGCCCGACCACGCACCCCGATCGTATAGCTGTCAGCCGAAAGGGAGGACACGTCCACCATAGCGGCCACGGCCTCCACCGGGGAGTCGAATCCCCCGTCGGAAGCGGCCATGGCTGTGCCGTTTCCCGCTCCCGGATCGGAGCCGATGAAAAACTCGGCCGCCACTACGGTCAGCGTCTCAC
>JAUWMS010000353.1 GCA_030613045.1 Candidatus Latescibacterota bacterium
CGGAAGGCCTCTTCCACTTCTTCGGGAGAAAGGTTATGCTTAATGAAGATTTTCTCTACGATGCCTTCATTCCACAAAAAACCTTTGATGTTCACAGTGACTCCCGGTTATGGTATCTACCCTGATACTTATCCTATCAGACTTGCACACTCGCAGAAGACGTTTCATTCCCTATGCCGTGACCTCGCTCACTGGCCGCGCGCACCGTTCGGCTCCCATCACCGCGCCCCATACGCCTTCCCGGATATCCAAGGTGATTCCGTCGAGGGCTTTATGATCGCCCTATCGGAAAGAGAGATTTTTGATTTCAATCATAGGGCGACTTGGTGCTCCTCAGTGAAACGATCCAAGAAGGTCACTCACCACGGAAGTACACGGAAAACCACAGAAGTCCCCTCTTTCCGTGTCTTCCCGTGTTGTTCCGTGGTAAGAGGTTATCCTACCCTCTCACAAAACGTTTCCCCGGAAGCTGTCGAACCAACCCTTGCAGTTCCAACGAGAGCAGGAGCGTCAAAACTTCCGAGGTCGAGCGGTGCGCCTCGTCGGAGAGGAAATCAATGTGTTTGGGCTGCGCGCTCAACAGTTCGAGGAGGGCTTTCTCCTGAGGGGGCAGGGCGTCCGGAACGGGCGAAAGCGGCGCAGGCGGCGCCCATCCTCCCAAAGGGCCTTCCAGCTCTTCCAAGACATCGTCCGCGGTTTGAACCAATTTGGCGCCCCGCTTGATCAGATTGTTCGTCCCCTGGCTTTTGAAGGCGTTCGCGCTCCCCGGAACCGCAAACACCTCCCGATTTTGCTCCAGTGCAAAATTTGCCGTAAACAGCGCCCCGCTTTTCTCGCCCGCCTCGATCACGATGGTTCCCACACTCAGCCCGCTGATGATCCGATTGCGCCGGGGAAAGTTCGGAGCCTCCGGAGGCGTGCCCATAGGGAATTCGGAGAGCACCGCCCCGGACTTCGCAATGTCCTCCTTCAAGGCTCGGTTCTCCGGGGGATAGATCACATCCACGCCGCATCCCAATACGGCCAGCGTGCGCCCGCCCCGGGTCAGAGCCGTTCGCTGCGCGATGGAATCAATGCCGCGCGCCATCCCGCTGACGATGGGGATGCCCCGCTGGGCCAATCCTCCGGCGATCTGCTCGGCCATTGTTTTTCCATACGAGGTGGCGCGGCGCGTGCCCACAATGGCAACCGACCGGGCGTCCGACTCATGGAAAGCGCCGAGCACAAAAAGAAGCGGAGGCGGATCGTGGATCTCCTTCAGAAGTTCGGGATAGGCTTCGTCCGACAGCGTAATCACCCGAACACGGTGATGTTCGATGGCGGCCAACTGCCGCTCGATCTCCGGCACATCTCTAAAATTGCGCACCGCCACCGCCGTCTTGTGATCTATCCGGGGAAGCGCGGTCAACGCTTTGAGCGAAGCATTCAGCGCCTCCTCCGGCGAACCGAAGCGCTCGATCAGCGTCTTGTATCGCGCGGGCCCAATACCGGGCACCATCAAAAGGGTCAGCGAGAAGGTCCAGTCTTTCACGGAATGCGCCTCTTTTCTTCATGGATTAAATGCTCACCACGGAAACCCACGGAAATGCACGGAAGGTTTTCTGTGGGTTTCCGTGTACCTCCGTGGTAACATGTTTTGCTGATTTTCAAAACGCGCTGGCACGAAATCATAGGTCATCGGCAATGGACGCTCTGTTTTACGCTCTACGCTTCACGTTTTACGTTTTACGTTTCACGCATCACGTTTTACGCTTTACGAGGTGCCCCAATCACCCTTTTGCTTTCCGAAAAAGCCGGAAAAAGTAGCTTAGATAAACGATCCCGGCGAGAAGCAACAATCCCAACCCGCTATAGAGCAGCACCCACTTCACGCGGTCCAATTGAAACGTGAACGCTCCGAGGGCAAAGGCGATGATCAGGAAGGCGTATCGGCTGAGATTGGTGGAAGGCAGGATGATGCGCTTACTGTGGAGCAGAGAGAAACATCCGAATGCTATGGCAATATCCCGCGCCCAGATGAACACCGCCGCCCAGAGGGGGAAATCCCGGAGCCAGACGAGAAAGAGCACAATCCCCGCGATGGTGATTTTGTCGGCGATGGGATCGAGAAGCCGTCCCAATTCCGAATCGTTGTGGCGCACGCGTGCAAAATAGCCGTCGAGCACGTCGCTTAAAACGGCAACAAGCATAAAGGTCAGCACGGGCCAATCGCCATAGCGATCCGTATAATAGAGAAAATAGAGAATGAAAGGCAGGCAAAAAATCCGAAGCACACTAAGGCCATTGGCTATGGTGAACCATTGGCCTCGGCGCATGCGGAGGGACTGATCGGGCATGATGGATTTTTCGGCGTGCTCCACTTCGGGGCTCCTTTGGTGTTGGTGAGTGGTGAGTGGTGATTAGTGAGTGGTGAACAGCCGTCAGTCATACGTTGGTTGCTGCCCCTTATTCCCTGACCCCTGATCCCTGCGTGCCGGTTTTCCCCGCATCTCCCGCGCATGTTTCCGGGTCAGATCGGAGATGGTTTCGCCGCCGAGCAGCCGGGCCACCTCCTCGACACGCTCATTTTCGTCCAAAGGCACCACCTCCGGGCGGGTGCGCGCGCCCTCGACTTCCTTTTTCACCCTGAAGTGGACATCCGCCAGAGAGGCGATCTGGGGCAGATGCGTGATGGAGATCGTCTGACGGGATTGGGAAAGCAGGTAGAGCTTGCGTCCCACGGCTTCGGCGATGCGGCCGGAGATGCCGATGTCAATTTCGTCGAAGACGCACGTGGAGATGGCGTCTCCTTCGGCCAAAATGGATTTGAGCGCGAGCATAATCCGGGAAATCTCGCCGCCGGAGGCGATTCGGGCCAGGGGCATGCGTGCTTCCCCCACGTTGGTGGAGATGTAAAACTCGCCGGTCTCGATCCCCTTTGCGTCCGCGCGGAACCGCTCTGAGCCGATTTGGGCCAATCCCTCCGGATCCGTTTCCGTGCTCAACCGCACCTCGAACGAGGCATCCGCCATACCGAGGTCTTTGAGTGCCCGCTCGATCTTCCGGCTCAGTGGGTCGGTGATCTTGTGTCGTCTTTTGGAAAGCCGGGCGCATCGTTCGGAGAACGTGGTCGTGGCTTCGGCGATGCGTTTTTGGGTGTCTTCGATCTGCCCCTCCAGATTCTCCACGCTTTGCAGTTCGTTTTCGAGAAACGTCCTGCGTTCCAGCACCGCCGCTAGGCTGCCTCCGTATTTCTTCTCGAGCCGCTTCAAAAGGGCCAACCGTTCGCGCACCTCCTCGAGACGATCGGGGTCGCGCTCCATGCCATCGGCGTAGTTCCGGAAAAACGTGGCCAGATCCTCGATCTCGTACACGACGCCGCGATAGGCTTCGATCCGTTCCGTCAACTGCGCATCGGCTCGAACCGCCTCCTCGAGAACGTGCTCTCCCGCTCCGAGACGATCCGCGATGGAATCTTCGCCGTCGTAGAGAAGCTGGGACAGCGACAGTGCCGCCTGGATCAGTTGCTCGCTGTGTTCTAAGAGTGTGCGCTCGCGTTCGAGCGCTTCGATCTCACCGGACTGGGGATTCGCCTCCGCGATCTCTTTGAGTTGAAAGGCATAGAGTTCCCTTCGTTCCTCCGCGGCTTCTTTGCGATTTTGGAGCGCCTCCAAGTGCTCATTCCATTCCAATAGCTTCCTGTAGGCCTCTCCCGTCTCTTCTACCAAGGGTTCGAGCCCACCGAAGCGATCCAGAAACTCCAGATGGGTCTCCACGCGCAAAAGCGCCTGATGGTCGTGCTGGCCGTGCAGATCCACCAACAGATCGCCGATGGCCTTCAGCGTGCGCGCGGTGATGGCGCGATCGTTGGCGAAGCAGCGCCCCCGGCCCCCGGCTTCGATCTCCCGCCGGAGGATCAGTTCGTCGTCCATTTCCACGCCGAGGTCCGCGATGGCCCGGATCGCCCGGTCGTTTCCGGCGAGATGGAAAATGCCTTCCACGAGGGATTTCTTCGCTCCTTTGCGCACCGCCTCCGAACGGCTCCGCTCCCCCAAAATCAGGCTCAGCGCCCCGATCAGG
>JAUWMS010000221.1 GCA_030613045.1 Candidatus Latescibacterota bacterium
ATGATCACAGGTGTGGGGAAGGCCATGCGCGGAATGAAAGTGGATGAGAAGGCGTTTGTTCATACGGAGGCCATCGTCCGCTCGATGACGAGAGAGGAGCGCGCCCGGCCGCACATGATAAACGGAAGCCGCCGCCGCCGCCTCGCGCGCGGGAGCGGGACGCGGCTTCAGGAAGTCAATCAACTCATGAAGCAGTTCTCGATGATGCAGAAGATGATGAAGAACATGGGGAAAATGGGCCGCCTCGGAAAAGGAATGCTGCCCTTTTAACCCTTCAAAAGAACACCACGGAGACACGGAGAAGGATGCAGGCAAAGGCAGAACGGGTTAATCTTGTGGTTTCTTTATCTCTACCTTTACCTATACCTGCCTTTCGTCTCTGCATCTCCGCGGTGCAAAACAAGAAAAGGAGGATAGCTTGTCGGTTAAACTCAGATTGACGCGTGTGGGAAAAAAGAAACAACCCTTTTACCGGATCGTGTCCGCCGACTCTCGAAGCCCGCGGGACGGCCGGTTTATCGAGGTGCTGGCTTCGTATTGCCCGAACCGGGATCCCGAAGTCATGGGATTGGACGAAGAGCGGGTATGCTACTGGCTGGATAACGGAGCGGTCATGAGCGAGCGCGTTCGCGGCATCCTGAAGCAAGAGGGCGTGCTTGCGCGCTGGGAGAAGGCGAAGAATCCGGAGATGGAAGCCGAAGCGCCTGCCTCCGAAGGTGCGGAGGAAACGGTTGTCGAGGAAACCCCGGTTCCCGAAGATGTGGCGCCCGAGCCGGAGAAAGCCCCTTCGGACGAAGAACCGGCCGGAGCTGAAAGAGCGATCCCCGAAGTCGTAGCGGAGGTTTCGGAGGAGACGGTGGCCGAGGAAGTCGCATCGGTCCCGGAAGAACCGGTTGAAAAGGAAGCAAAGGCCTCAAAAACCGTGAAGAGCAAGCCGAAAAAAGCGGAATAGGAAGGGGAATTCTAGATCCCTTCGGAAGCATACTCCATCTCAAGGCACTCCCTTTTTGGTGACTGGCGGGTGGCGAGCGAGAACCATGCCACCAATCACCAATCACCGGAAGAAGGGCTGGGAGATGAACGAGGACAACCGCATCGCCATCGGCAAAATCGCCAAACCCGTGGGACTCAAGGGAGAGGTGAAGGTGTTGCCCTGGACCGATTTCCCGGAGCGGTTTGCGAAGATGAGTCGGGTTTTCGTCCGAAAAAAGGGGGAGCCTGAGTATGAGTTGGAGATCGTACGGGCACGCGGACACAGTCGAGCTATCCTGCTTCAGTTTGCCGGCATCACCACGCCGGAGGCCGCGGACCGGCTCCGCAACGCGGAACTTCTCATTTCCAGGGAAGAGGCGATGCCGCTTCCCGAAGGGACGTACTATACGTTCGAGCTGATCGGAGTGGAGGTCGTGAGCGAGGAGGGGGAGCTGATCGGCCGGCTTACCGACGTGTGGAGTATGCCCGCACAGGACGTATACGTCGTAGAGCGGGAAGGCAAGGAGATCCTCGTGCCCGCCCTACAGACGATCATCAGGGATGTGGACCTCCCACGCCAACGGATGACGGTGAACCTGCCCGATGGTTTGCTGGAGATTTACACCTGTAGGTAAAGGTAGAGGTAAAGGTAAAGAACTGCAACGGCAAGTAACAGCCTGTTTTTTCTCTGCCTCTACCTTTACCTTTACCTGACTTCTTAGCCTGAGTGCCATGCGTATTGATATTATCACGCTCTTCCCCGATATGTTCCGGGGGCCTTTCGGAGAGGGATTGATGCAGCGGGCCCGGGAGCGGGAACTGATTACCATCCGCTTGCACGACCTCCGGGCCTTCAGCGAGGACAAACATGGGAAGGTGGACGACTTCCCGTACGGCGGCGGCGCGGGGATGGTGTTGAAGCCGGAGCCTGTGGCCCGGGCCTTGGAGGCGTTGCGAAGACCGGAGGCGCGTATCATCCTTCTGACTCCTCAGGGAGCGCCTTTGACGCAGAAGCGGGTCAATGCCCTGTCGTTGGAACAACACCTGATTCTTTTGTGCGGACGCTACAAGGGCATAGACGAACGCATCCGCCGGCGCTTCGTCCCCGATGAGATCTCCATCGGGGATTACGTATTGATGGGTGGCGAGTTGCCTGCTATGGTGCTTACCGAAGCGGTGGTTCGGGTGATCCCCGGCGTGCTGGGCGATTCGGAATCGGCGTTGGAGGATTCGTTTCAGCAGGTTCTGTTGGATTGTCCGTGGTACACGCGCCCGGAGGAATTTGAGGGCATGCGCGTGCCGAAGGTATTGAGGGAGGGCGACCACGCGAAGACCAAGGCGTGGCGACAGCAAGAGAGCGAGCAAAGAACGCGTCAGCGAAGGCCGGACCTTTGGGAGCAGTTCCTCGCGGAGAAGGAAGCATAACTCGGAAGTCTTACCGCAGAGACGCAGAGCACGCCGAGCATGTGAAACGTGAAACGTAAAACGTGAGTGGGAGGGAGGACCCAATCACCGATCACCAATCACCAGGCTCTGCGGCCTTTGCCTCTTCTCGGTGATATTTTATGGATGAAACGCGCTATGGGACGCTTCAAACTTCCAGACGACGTCGCTTTGATCACGGCGGTGATGGCGGTGGATCGTTCCTGGCTCGATCGGGCGAAGGAGTCGCTTTCCGAAGTATTTGGCCCCCTCGCGCGGGAGAGCGTCCTCTATCCTTTTGATATCCACAGCTCGTATTACGAGAAGGAGATGGGGTGTGATCTGATCAAGCAATTCGTGAGCTTTGAGAGGCGGATCCCGATGGATCGCCTTCCTGCCATCAAAATCGCCACGAATAAGCTGGAGGAGCGATTCGCCTGCCGGGAAGGTGGACGGCTTGGGCGCCGGGTGAACGTGGACCCCGGGTATATGGCTCCGTCCAAGTTGGTGCTCGCTACGACCAAAAACTACGATCACCGGATTTATCTCGGAGAGGGCATCTTCGCCGATCTGACGCTTCGATATTGTCATGGCCGCTTCGAGACGCTGGATTGGACGTATCCCGATTATCGCACCGACCTGGCGCAAAAATTTTTCGCCGAAGTTCGAAGCGACCTGCTGCGACGAGGAAACGAATGATTTTGCCTTGAAAGGCAGCCTGAAAAAAAAGGAGGGGCTTTGGAGAAAACGCGTCGCCTGATGGCTTGGGCAGGAGTCTTTATACTCTGCTGGTGCGGCTCGAATCCGGTGGAAGCCGCATCCACGTTGACCAATATGGAGGTGTTGGAGGAAGCCACGCGACAGGCTATTCGGGAGGGCCTCCGGGAGGTTGGAGTCGGCGAAGCGGATGGACGTTCCCTGATGCTTTCGGCGTCTCACGAGCACGAGGGCAATTGGTTTGTGGAGCACCTGCTGTTGGACGAGTTGACCGGGCAGGGGTTTCGCGTTCGCGTGGACTCGACCGATGCGAAGTCGGCCTCGGCTCAATTGTCTTTTCAAATTGTTGCGCTTCAAGTGAATTACCTCGGTCAGCGTCGCCGGGGGCTTTTCGGAGATCGGATCGTAGCGCGTTCGGCCCAGGCGGAGCTTTCCCTCGAACTCGTGGACGATTCGGGACGGATTGTCAGCCTGAAACAGAGCAAAGGGCAGGTTCTGGATCGCTTTCCCGCGGATCGTCTCTCCCTTATGGAGCCCCCTTCGTACGACTTTGCTCGCGACAAATTGGACGGTAAAAGCTGGACGCGTTTTTTGGAACCCGTGACCGTCTCGACAGTGGTGGGAATGCTCATCTGGATCCTCTACTCGAATAGATAGGGCTACCGTGCGATAAACCGCGTTGTTCGGCTGGGATCCGGCCCCGAACCGTGACATTGATGTCACGGTGGAATTGCATAGCGCGGCATAGCCGCAAACAAAGCCCAAAAGCAATGGGACACGGAACCCACGGATTTTCACGGATCAAACAAAGTAAGCATATTCGGGAACCCGAACAATCTTTACCGTCCTCGCTCAACAAAAACCTTGTCAAAAAAACAAGATTTTGCAGATTAGTAATACAGAGAAAAAGCAGGTCAAGAGAGGCCGGCTTCCAACCTCAATCTTTACTTTGTGCGAAATGCTTTGCGGCTTTTGGGGAAACGGACGCTTTGCACTTCGTAAAGCCCGTAAACGACAGGAGAACTCTATGAAGGTGCGGTCCCTTTTTATTTTTATGCTTGCTGTTTCCGTGTGTGTGTTCGGGGCACAGTGCGCCTCCTCTCAAAAGAAAGAACCAAGCGCCAAGGATCAATATCAACTGGCTTCGAAGTATCTTGAGAAGACGGAGTACATCAAGGCGATCGAGGCGTTTCAGACGCTGGTGTATAATTTCCCGGGCTCCGAGTGGGTGGACGCCGGCCAGTATGGTTTGGCGGAAAGCTATTTTCGTTCGAAGGATTACGTGAACGCGGTCTTCGAATATGAGCGGATCGTCAACGATTTCTCCATGAGTCCGCTGGTGGAAAAGGCCCAGTTCAAGATCGCGATGTGCTACTTCAAGCAGTCCTTAGATGCGGTCCGGGATCAGGAAAATACGTACCAGGCGATCCAGGGTTTCCTGACCTTTTTAGAGGATTATCCCGACAGTCCACTGGCCAAAGAAGCCCAGACGAAATACGCCATCTGTAGAGCGAAGTTAGCGGAGAAGGCCTACAGGAACGGCGAGCTGTATCTGAAGATGGGCCAAACCGAAGCCGCCTTGCTCTACTTCCGGGAGGTGCTGGATACCTTCGGGGATACTTCGTGGATCCACCACGCCCGATACGGCATCGGATGCGCGCTCCTGAAACAGGGGGAGCGGGACGAAGCCCGCCAGGCCTTTGAGCAGGTGGTACGGAACGGGACCGAAGAACGTCTCAAACAAAAGGCCCAAAAGAAGCTGAAGGAGATGGAAAAAGGCGGATGAACAAAAGGAAGGTCGGAATCTTCGGCGGCACGTTCGAAAGGGAAAGTGCACCGCAGAGCACGCAGAGAGATTCTTATGCTTTGTCTTTCTCAGCGGTCTCAGCGGTGAAAATCGGTCTTTTCGGCGGCACGTTCGATCCGATTCACGCGGGACATCTCATCACTGCTCAGGAAGTGCTGACGAAATGCGGCTTGGAGAAGGTGATTTTCGTGCTTTCGGCTGATCCTCCGCACAAGGAGCGGAGAACATTGGCCCAAGCCGGGGATCGGCTTCGGATGGTCTCTCTCGCTATCGAGGGCGATCCCCGCTTCGAGGTGTCCTCCATGGAATTGGAGCGACCGGGAAAGTCCTACACGGTGGATACGCTGCGGCAGATGCGGGAAAGGTTCGGGCCGGACGCGGAACTCTGTTTCATCATAGGCGCGGATAATGTGCCGGAGATACGCACCTGGAAGGAGCCGGAGCGGATATTCGATCTAACCGAGGTGATCGTGGCCACGCGCCCCGTATTCGATCCGCAGAGCATGGACGCGCCGTTTGCGGAGCGGAGGAACTTTATCCCGACGCCGGAGATCGCCATCGCCTCCACGGAGATCCGTCGACGGGTAAAACAGGGCCGGCCGATTCGATATTGGGGTCCGAAGGAAGTGGAGCGATATA
>JAUWMS010000458.1 GCA_030613045.1 Candidatus Latescibacterota bacterium
CCAGATTGGATACTTCGATCTGGTTGGCCACAACGCCCACCATTTTGTCGCTTTGGCCTTTGACCAATTGCTCCACCGCGGCGGCGCCGAGACGGCCGGCCAGTAGGCGATCCAGAGCGGAGGGAGATCCCCCCCGTTGAAGGTGGCCCAGAACACTGACGCGCACTTCGAAGCCGGACGCGTCGGAAATCTGCTCGGCTACTTTGAATGCGCCTCCGGTCTCGTCTCCCTCGGCGATAATGATGATACTGCTCGTTTTGCCGCGTTTCCGACCGGCCACGAGGCGTCGGCACATACCGGGAATATCGGACACGGTCTCCGGAATGAGCACCTCCTCCGCCCCTCCGGCTAAGGCGCATTCGAGCGCGATGGCTCCGGATAGGCGCCCCATCACCTCGATCACGAACAAACGCTCGTGGGAAGCCGCGGTATCCCGGATGCGATCAATGGCGTCCAGCGCCGTATTGGCCGCCGTGTCGAAGCCGATGGAAAAATCCGTGCCCGTGATGTCGTTGTCAATGCTGGCCGGGACGCCGATGGTGGGGAGTTGCCATGCACTCGCCAATTCGTGCGCGCCCCGGAAAGACCCGTCTCCCCCGATCACGATCACGCCTTCGATGCCCTGTTTCTTCAAATTGGAGACGGCCTTCTTCTGCCCTTCCTTTGTCCTGAACGCATCGCTGCGCGCGGATTCGAGGATCGTTCCCCCCCGATCTATGATCCCCCCGACGGAGCTCAAACTCATTTCGTGCATATCGTCGCGGATGATCCCCTCGAATCCGCGTCGGATGCCAACGACGGACAACCCGTGATAGATACCGCTCCGCACCACGGCGCGAATGGCCGCATTCATACCGGGGCTATCCCCGCCGCTCGTCAATACGCCTATTCTGTCCAAGGTTCCGCTCCTTTTTGCAATGAGGAATGAATACTATCCTTCCGCCTCTCCCTCCTGAATTGGGGCGGTGGGAGGGGTAAATAGATGAACAAGATTAAATTCATAAACTTTCATTGGTTTTCTATAAGGAGTCCATGAACCCAGGACAGGGCTGTAGTGCGTTTCGGAGAGATTGTTTTTCTCCTGGCTTCCCGGTTTCCTAATTGGGGAATAATTTTGTCCGGGAACTTATTGTTCATTACTCATGCATGGTTCATTGTGTTCGAGGCGATCACTGCGGCGATTTTTTCTCTGAGTTCCTCCATCTTGAAAGGCTTTACGAGGACATCGTCCGCGCCTGCTTTCCGGATCTCGTCCGGATCCAGTTCGACGCCCCATCCGGTCATCAGAAGCACCGACGTCTCAGGATGCAACTTCTTGACCGCTTCCGTCACCTCCCATCCCGACACGCCCGGCATCCCCAGATCGCTGAGCACGATGTCGAACGTTCCGCCGCGAAACTGTTCGATGCCCTCTTTCCCGTCGGAGGCCGCGGATACGCAGTGCCCCATGGACTTTAGCATTCCGGTGGTCGCCTCCCGGATGGGCGCCTCATCGTCAATGACGAGAATCCGCATCGCCTTCGTCTCTTTGATGGAAGCCATGGCTTCTTTCGTTTCCCGGGCTCCCGAAGGAGCCGGCAGCCGGAGGACGAACGTAGTTCCCGCCCCCGGCTTGCTTTTCACCGAAATGTCTCCCCCGTGCCGGGTCACGATCCCATACACCACGCTCAATCCCAATCCATTGCCCTTCGCTCCTTTGGTCGTGAAGAACGGATCGAAGACCCTCCGCTGAATTTTTCTCGACATTCCGATCCCCGTATCGGAGACCGAGATCAATACCTCGTTTTTCTTCGGTTCCATCTCCGTCCTGATCGAGAGGCTCCCGCCTTCGGGCATGGCATCCACGGCATTGAGGATCAGATTGGTGAGCACCTCCCTCAATTCCGGGGCGTTTCCCCGCACCGGTCGGACTTCGCTCAGATCCATGGTCAGCCGAATTGTAGCGCCCGTGAGTTGAGCCTGATCCTTCCACTTCGGGCGGGTTACCTCGCAGGTGTCCCGGACGACCCCGTTTACGTCCACCCAACCCGGGGACTTCTCTTCCCGAAGCCGGGTAAATTCCTGAATCCGCCGCACCGTTTCCGCGCCATCCAGGGCCGAACGCTCGATGATATTCAGCCCCTTCTCGATTTCGTCTTCCTCTTTCGCGCGCCGAACCAATTGGACCCACCCCAGGATGCCTCCGAGGATATTATTGAAATCATGGGCGATCCCGGTGGCCATCTCGCCCAATGCACTCAGCCGCTCCGTCTGGATCAGTTTTTCCTGAGTGGATTCAAGGGCATCAGTTCTTTCCTGAACCTTCTGCTCTAAGGTCGTACTGTATTCGACGACCTGGTCCCTGGATCGCTTCAAATCCTTGGTCATTCGATTGAACGAGCGGGCCAGGTCCCCGATTTCGTCATCGGATCGCACCTCCACCACGCTCGTCAGATCGCCGTCGGAAACCCGTTCCGTGGCTCTCAGGAGTTGTTTGATGGGACGAATCGCGATTTTCGTCCAGAAGAAGGCTCCGCATATCCCGACTACGAACACGACCATCGTCAGCAGCAGAGCGATCTGTTTCACGTTGTCCATCGTGGCATTCAGATGGGCCAGAGAAAGGCTCACAACGGCTGTTCCGATCATCTCCCCGGGATCCTCCGGACCGGGCTGCGTCCGTTCGACGCGCCCCGGCGTTTTCTTTTGCCCCGTCTCCCCGAACAGCAGATCCATCTCCTCCCGAACATGCTTGATCCCTTTAGAACGAATGGGACAGGATACGCAATAGAAGCGCGCTCCGGTTTTGGAGATATACGAATACGCCGTCAGGTCCTCTTTCTCAAGCTTCTCTCTTTCTTCGGTCCTATGAAAAGTCAGCCCGGAGTCCGCTTTCGCCTCCGCCAGGATCGCTCCCTCGATATTCTGGATCACCGTCAGCACCACATCCCGTTCGCGCATCACGGTCTCGACCAACCGGCCCAGACCCACCCGATCCTCGATTAGTACGCCGTATTCGCTGTTGTGGGCTAAGTGCTTCGCCAGCAACTTGCCTTTGTCTTCCAGCGACTCCCTGAACCGTTGCTGTGCGCACCGAACAAAGAAGGTGCTCAACGTGGCCGAAGTCAGCAGAATAAGCGCCGCGATGAACAGATTGAATTGCAGCGTGAGGCTCATCGGATCACCAGAAGTCGGAAGTCAGAAGTCAGAGGTCAGAAGTCAGAAGCCAGAGGGC
>JAUWMS010000109.1 GCA_030613045.1 Candidatus Latescibacterota bacterium
CAGCGCCAGAGCACCCGATCCTCCTGTTTGAGCACAAAGTCCACCTGTTGTCCGCTTGAGAAATGGAAGGAGATCGGGGCCTCGCGCGCGTTGGTGATCAGGTAGCACATCCGGATCACATCGTCGGCTCCCGCGTAGAAATGCCCATCCGTGATCAGTTCGATCTGCACGCCGTCCTGCACGAAAACCGAGACATTGGCGCTCGGATTCCCGGAGTCTTCCCGGTGCAGGGCAAAGCGGACATCGTTTTGCTCCTGAATGGCATAGATGATCTTTTGCTGAAGCGTATAGCCTTCCCTGAAGGCGGTTACTTCGTACGTGCCTCCGCGATAGAGCCTCTGCAGGAGGAAGCGTCCTTTCTCGTCGGTGACGGTTGTGTACCGCTCGTCGTCCTCTGGGTCGGAAGTTCGGCTTTTGAATGTCACGTCCGCCGTACGCGCGGCCACGTTCGCACGGGGAAGCGGCCGTCCTTCTCCGTCCGTGACCACGCCCGCTATCGTGACCTGCGCGTCAATGGGCGCTTCCCGCTCTACCATGAATTTGGCATAGCTTTGCGTGTCTCTGCGCAGCCCCGCCAAAAATCCGAGGAGGAGAAAGCCGCGCTCGTCCGAATTCAGGGTGCTCAGATCAAGGGTCCCCTCGAAGACTGCGGATGCTCCCTGAGTTAGTGTGATTTTTCCCGGGGGGGACTCGAATTCCCGTCCCCCGGACCAGCGCCAGATCACCTTGCCGGGCCATTCCCAATCGTCATCTGGGCTATATGGGTCTGCTTCTCTGTTGCTTTCCATGGATAATACCAGAAACTCGACGCGCTGGGCGGTGGGGAAGGAGAAGGTTTTGACCTCCTCCCCGAGGTTTATGACGCGATAGCGGAGTTGGACGGTTTCGTCCGCGTTGTACGCCATCCGATCCATGGCGACTTCGCAGCGCACGCCGTCCCGGATGGTTGCGTTTCGGTTCGGATACTCGTCCTCGAAGGCGATGAGGTAGAGTCGCACGAAGGTTTCCTTCTCCGTCCGCTCAATCCGGCGGTGCGTGACCTCATATCCCCGCTTTCGGACGGAGATGCCGAGGGTACATCCCACCGGAATTTGGCCGATGACGAACCGGCCTTCCGCGTCCGTGGTGGCGGTGTATTCCTGGAAGGGACCGCGCGACGGTGCGATCGCGACGTCGGACTCAGGGCTTTGCACACTATCTCCCGCGCCGGATGCCGCGCCTTCTCCATCGTCTTCCCCCTTTGTCGAAACGCCGATTTCCGGGATGAGCGGATAGATTTCGGGATAGGCCAGCACCTCTGCGCCCGGGACGGCTTCGCCGGAATCGTTTGTCACGATGCCCGTCAAAACGCCCATCTCGATCTTCGTCAGAGCGATCTCGACGTACGGGGTGTCATCGGACGGGTCCTCAACCTCCGCGTGGGCCGGATCGTATCCCTCCTTGTACGCCCAGAGGACAAAGCGCATATCCAGGTTCACCTCGTCGAGGGTGAACTCCCCGTTCTCATCCGTCACCGCGTGCCAGGGGCCAAAACGGGTTGGATAGGAGATGATGTCCGACTCGACTTCGACTGTCCGCACCGGGGAGTCCCCTTCCTCAGAGAATTCTTCCCCGGAAGTCCCCTGTCCCTCAAAGATTTCCACTCTCTCGTCCCACTTCGGAACCGCCATGATGTGCGCTTCGGAGATCGGCGATCCATCCTCCTTGTTCCTCACGATGCCCCGTATCCGGCCCAATCGGAGCTTCGTCATCGTCAGTTCCGCCTCGTCCGGATCGGAGGTCATTTCCATTTCCAAGAAGGCCGGGTCGTAGCCCTTTCTCGCGGCGTGGAGAGTAAGGTTCCAGCCCACGGGAATGCCCACGATGACGAAATTTCCGTCGGCGTCCGTCTCCGCGGAGAAGGATTTGGAAAGCGGCAGCCAGGGTCTGAGGTCGCTCCGCCAAGGCTCCATACTCCCGAAAGAAGATTCCACCGTATCCACGTAGTTGTCCAGATCGGGATCCTCCTCGTCCGAAACGGGAAGTTCCGGGAAGCGGTCGAGCCAGCCAAAGTCGGGATAGGCCATCGTCCTGATATCGGCCTTTTCGACGGGATCGCCGTTCTGATCCAGCACGTGTCCGGTCAGGGTTGCCAACACGGTTTCCGACAGGATGATTTCCACTGGGACCGTCTCGGAGGTGATTACGACCTCCGTCCAGACGAGATCGTAGCCCTTTTTGAACGCGCCGATGAGGAAGGTTTCGCCCACCGGCAAATAGTCTAGAGTAAATGCGCCGTTCGCGTCCGTCGTCGTGAAGTGGGGAGTCAGCAGTGGAACAGGAGGCAACGCTTCATCCGGCTCGTCTGGGTCTGTCGGAAGCGGGCTTATGCCGATGGGATTCCCTTTTCGATAGGCCACGATCCGAACGCCGGGAAGGGGCTGTCCGCCCTCATCCACCACCGTGCCCTCGATTTTCCCCAGATCGCCCACCGTGATCTCCGTGGTGGCTTGCGGAGGACGCGAAGCAGGACTCGGAGGCCCATATCCATAGCATACCCCCACAATGGTATGGTGGCCCGCGCCTAATCTGGCGTTCTCGCTCGTGTGGGTAAATTCCCACGTGTGGCGCTCTCCGGCCGGGATGGTTACGGAGGTGGGGATCGTAGTGAAAGTCCAGTTCCTCTCCCCCCGAATCCACCCGTCAATGATATAGTCCGCCTGAAGCTCGCTCTGGAATTTCAGGGTGATCTCCTCGTTCCCTTCGTTCGTCGCGGTGATGGTGATCTGGATGTCCTCGCCTTCCTCGTAGTGGGGCTTGTCCGTGGTCACCTTTAGAGAAAACGAAGCGTCTTGGGCATAGCCGATTGTGGCGGCACTGAGCAGCAAGATCAGACTCAGGATGATTCCTGTGAAACGTGAACTGTGAAACGTGAAGGCTGGGCTGAATAGGGTTTTCATGATATGTTCCTCCATCGGGTCTGGTGATTGGTGATTGGTGAGATTCTGTCGGAAAATAGAATAACACGAAATCGTTAAATAAATTTAACTTAATATAAATAAAAAGATTAACGTCACAAAGCAACTTCAATATTCTCTCTAAGATGATGTGACGACTTTGGCGTTATAACTTATTGGTTTCAAAAGAGTTCACGATCTAAGACGTCGCAGCCTAAAGGCTGGATTCCGGCATTTTCCGACAGAATCTGGTGAGCCGTATTGCGTGTTCCGTGTTCCGTGTTGCGTTTCACGTTTCACGTTTTACGTTTCACGTCTTCTGCAATCTCAGCGGTAAACGAATCCTGCGCAATCTACCTCAGAATCACCATCCTTCGCGTAGTTCCGATGATTTTTCCGTTTACCATCAGGCGGTAGAAGTAAACGCCGGACGACACAGAGCGTCCCCCGCGATCTGTTCCATTCCAGACGATACGTCCTTGTCCTTGATGGGTTGCGCAAACCTTCTGAGTGTATACCTCCCTTCCGAGGTTGTCGTAGATCGCTATGTGGATATTGGAGTCGTCCGGTTCGGCGATCTCAAATGGAATGATCGTCCTTGCGTTGAAAGGATTCGGAATGTTCTGCATCAGCAGGAATCTCCTTGGCAGCGGAGGATCGGAATCTGTTACGTCCGTGCTCTTTAATTCGATGGGGATGGACAGCACATTGTTTGCCTCGGAGGACTCGACCTTTTGGTCGTCGGGATCGGCGACCGCGAAGATCTGATGGCTGCCCACAGGAATCCCGTCGGTGCGCCAGACGACGTCGGCTTTTCCGAGACCTCCGTAAGCGCCGGAGACGAGCGATTCTCCGATGAAAACTCCTCCCTCATCCGGCGGGCCGTCGTAAAACTGTACGGCAAGTTTGCCGACTTCCGCCGCTCCCACGGTGGGGAAGTGCACGGCGATGCGAATCCCGTCCCCGACGTGAAATGTTCCGGGTTTGAAGACCACGTGATCGGAGTGGTCGAACGCGATCCCGGCCAGCGCGCTTTTCAGATTCAGGTCCATCAGCCGGTCGAAGACCACGTGGTCGGAATGATCCGCCACCACGCCATCGGGCTGGGGCCGGATATTCGGCGGATCGGGAAAGTCAAGCCCGGCTTCCCAGATGTCGCATACGGGATTCCAGAGGGCGTCGCCCGGTCGGCTTCCCAACGCCTGCTTTATGATCGTTCGATCCAATGGGTCAATCCGGCCATCCTGATTGAAATCGCCCAACAAAAACACCGTGCGCTCGAAGCTCAGACGGTTGTTTTTCTCATCGCTTTCGGCGACCTGCCCGTCCGGATCAATCTGGATGGAGATGCGGTTCAGACCGGATCGGCCCAAGGTGTCCCATACTTTCTGGAGGATCACCGTTTCGCCCGGTGCGATGCGTGCTACGGTCACGTCCTCTCCGATGGGAGCGCGATCTTTCTCCGGAGCGCCTTCCTCGTAGAAACGCACCACCGCCTGTTCGGCTTCGGTCGCTCCAAAATTAGTCAGCGCCACCCGGATCGTATCGTAGTCCCCGGCTATCAGTCCGGAGAGCCCTTTTCCGAAGGTCTCCGTGGCCTGCGCGCCATCCACGATCTCTCCTCTTCCTTCAGAAGCGGACGATACATCCATTATACCGAATCCGAGGTCCGGCAGATCGGCGTGTGCCTCGTCGGCTGTGCCGATCACCAGCATAGCGCACAGGAGGCAGAAGACGTGAAGCGTGAAGCGTGAAACGTAAAACGTAAAGCGTGAAAGGTCAGCGGTATTCATAGGATTCTCCATAGCTTAAGTAGTTTTCCCGAAGCTTTCGTTAAGCAATCTCACCAGATGTGACGGAGTTCAACTCCATCACATCCCCGTATGGTCTTTCGTCCATTGCGTATTGCGTGCCACTTTGCATTTTGTATTTTGCATTTTGTATTTTTCATTGGGGTTCACTCAGTCTCCGCGTCCGATCAACACAAAGGGCGCCCAGTAATAGGGATGCGGCGCTTGTTCGCGGACTTTGCATTGCGCTTTTCTCAGGGCCTCCGCTCTGGTGGCTCCTGCGCTCCAATGCTCGTAGAATGCGAGCATCAGTTCGGCGGTGCAGAAGTCGTCCGTGCGCCAGAGGCTCACGAGAAGCGATCCTGCTCCGGCGGACAGGAATCCCCGTACCATGCCCAACAGTTCGTCGCCGCCGACGACTGCGCTCGTGCCCGATTCGCACGCGCTCAACGTGACGAGCGAGGCATCAAAATCCAGCGCACGAATGCCGTCCGCGGTTACGGAGCCGTCCTCGAAGCGGAGGGAGGAATAGCCCGGATTGTCCTGGCGGAATACGCCGTGGCAAGCGAGATGCACCACGTCGTACGTGCCCTCCCTTCGGGAGAATGCCTCCGTCGTGGCTTGTTCGCCCAACAAGACCTCGGCCCGAGGGAATGTCCGCGCTACGCCCCGTACCTCTTCTTCGACGCAGGGCATCCGTTCGTCCGGCACGCCCATCACCAGCGCCCTGCCCTCGTCCCCTCCCCGAAGGTGAGAAGGTGAGAAAGTGAGACGGTGAGAGGGGGAGTCTTCCACTTTTTCACTTTCCCACTTTCGCTCACTGTTTCTCAGACAGTGGGAGAGGACGGTGAGGCTTGGGGCGTAGGATACTTCGACTTGATCGTTCACGTACGTTTCGCCGTCCCACAAAGCATGGAAGGGTACTTTGTGCAGAGAGCCGTGGGGAATGATGATCCACTTTGTCGTGCGCTGCAATTTCTTTCGGATGGGGCGAATCAGCAGGTTGTAGAGTTCGCCGAGTTGGAGCTTCGCATTTCGGGTCCATTGGTTGCGTCGCTTTTCTATGATTTTCGGTCCGAAGTCGAATTGCTCGATATTGAACTCCCACTGCAGAATCGTCCGCTCGATTCGGTCCGAGGGACTGCGCAGTTCGGACAAGTCCCAATGGTTTTGCCGGATCACGAATACCATCAGGGTTCCCCGCATTTCGTAGTATTCCAGCACGGCGGTATCCCGATCAATGACCTGCTGCGCCGCCTTCAGGGATACGGTTTCGCCCGTGCCGTGCACGCGCGCTTTCTCCGCGCCCGATAATACCCGCTCCATCTCCGCAATGCGTCGGCCCCGATCCTGCGTTCGGTTCATATCCTCGCCCTCCGTGGCTTGGTGCGCTTGCTCATGCAGATAGATCAGTCGCTCCCTCAGATTTCGGATGCGATCCCGCGCCTGGCGTCCCGCGGCTCGATCCTCCAGCACGTCCACCAGCGTCCGGGATTTGGAGCGCTCCACCAATCCGAACGCCATCTCGGTGTGGCCCTGTTTGAGACACAGCGCGACTGTGTCCTCGTACAGGTTCATACGCCTCTCCGAAAAGGAGATACGATAGGCCTCGATTCCCAAAAGGGCCCGCATCCGTTCCAGACGCTCGATGGCCCGCATATACCAGACCGAGGCTTCCTCCGTCGCGCCTTCCGCTTCCCGGACTTTGCCCAATCCGTGTTCCGCTTTGCAGGCGATCTCCTCCAGATGCCGCCCTTCGGCCTCCCCAAGGGTGTTTTTCCATATCCGGTGCGCTTGTTCGTTCCATCCCCAGCGCCGGTAGATCTCCGCAATATCCGAGTCCACCCGAAGCCGGTCTGCGATCAATCCTTCCCGGGAAAAAACGCTCCGCGCCTTTTGAGCGGCCTCTAAGGCGTCTCTCAGATCGCCCGAAGCGAGGGCCAATTCCGACAGATCCCAGTCCACCTCCGCCACCTGAGTCGCTACGCCGAGCTCCTCGAAGGTTGCCCGGCAGGTTTCTAGAATTTTCTGCGCGTCCGCAATGCGTCCGGCGCGGCCCAGCGCTTTTCCCTCCACCGCTCTGGATCGGGCATGGTTAGTGCGCATACTCAGAGATTCAAACGCAGACGACGCTTTGCGCGCGGTGGTCAGGGCTTCTTCAATTAAGTTGATCTTGAGATATACCTCCGCCGCGTGCAGTTGCGCGATGGCGGCTTCCGCGTGCATGCCCAGTTCGGTGAATTGGGCGTCTCCCTCCTCCAAAAATTTCAGGGCCTCGTCGTATCGTCCCATCCGCTCTGAGAAGAAGGAGCGCTCCAGATCCACCTTCGCCGAGGCTATGTGCATGCCCTCCTCGTGGAATATAGAAGCGCACTGATCAAAGACTTCCCGAGCCGGACCGATCTCGTCCCTGGAGAGACAGACCGCGGCCAAATTTGCCTGGGCCAGCGCGGCTTCCCAGTGCCTTCCGGTTTGCTCGAACAGCCGGATCGCTTCCAATATCTTGGTTTTGGCCTCCTGGAACTGTCCCTTCTTGGCGAACACGATCCCGGCGTTGACCTCCAATCGTGCCCGGTCTGCCTCCTCGGTCAGCAGGGGCATGGCCTCGCCGCAGGTCGCCAACGCCTCCTCGTAACGGCCCAGGTACATCAGCGCACGCACCCGCTCCGTCCGGGCTTTTGCCGCCTGCCTGCGATCTTTTAGACGCTCAAATTCCTCCACCGCCTCGTCCA
>JAUWMS010000456.1 GCA_030613045.1 Candidatus Latescibacterota bacterium
GGTTTTCCGTGGTAACGTTACGACGCGCTCAGAACAACAGGTAGGTGAGGCAGATTTTGGTCGCCCAATTCCCGCCGGAACCGGTAAGAATATACGGACCGCGTTGGAGAATGGTCTGGTCCAGGAGCACATCCAGCAGGACCTTCTTGTACATGGCCCGGATTCCGAAGTTGTAGGCGAAGGCTGCGGATTTCCCGTTCAGCGCCGTATTGTCGCCACTGACCATAGCCAGCGTACCGGTGGCGCCACCCCGTCCGATCAGCCACGAGTTCAACGGCTTCTCGTACCCACCGAGATAGGTAAAGGCCATCGTCGTCACGCCCACATCATCGCCCACAGGAGGCGAAGTGGTCTGCATGTTGATATCGAGAACCGCCCCGGTGACCAGCATGCACTTATTCGCATCCCGTTTGTTGAGACCGCAGCCTACGTTCACGCCAATGGCTGAAACCTCAGCGGCACCATCTACTACCGGATCGGCGGTATAGCGTACCCCGAAAACCGGAATCATCTTGGTTCCGTCTCCCTTGTCCATGATCAGACGGGCATCCACGTTCAGACCGATTCCCCCCGCGCTCTCGATCTCCACAGCAGCCGACTCATCCGAGAAGCTGGCCATGGAAACGCGCGCTCCCAGATCCAGATCGCCCAGACCGATAGGCTTGGTCACACCGAGTCCGACGTCCACCGACATGGCGCTGGCGGTCTTATCCGCCACAGGCTCACTGCCGGCCAATCCGAGAACCAAACGGCCGCCAACCGTCATATCGCCCATCTTCTTGCCCACGAAGAGATCCGGGAACGGCCTCAAGTCTGCTGACAGGCCCCCCAGATTGCCGCCGGCCGCATTCAACGCCCGCCGAAGAGCAGGGAAACCTATGGTACCAGGCAGGTTGTAGTGAATGGCCCAAGCCATATCGTTCTTCTTGACCAGAAGGCCACTCATCATATTGTCGGGAATCCCCGCGCCCCCGGGGATATTGGGGATGATCCACAGCGCGTTGGCGAACATAGGCATACGTCCGAGGTAAATCGCGTAGTTGGACGTATCAAGCATAAAACGATGATCCTTGCCCAAGGCATCCCAACGAACTGAAGCAGCAAAGCTCATGGATGTCGCGGCCAATATCAGAAACATCGCTACGACTATAATCTTCTTCATTTCATTCTCCTTTCGAAAATGACGAGAAAGAATTCGGGTGCATGGTGTACTGCACGATCACGGACTTCTCTCAGACCGGAGAGAAAAGAACCAGCCATTCACCTCCTCTCAGAAAAAATTAACGTCCTCATCCGAGGCTTGATCGTTTTCGACGTCACCTCCTTCAAACGGCACGATTTGGTGATTGGTTATTGATGATTGGGAACCAGTCCACCACTCACCAGTATCACAGTGGTTAAAGGGCATACACCGCGTCGCCGCTGAGCAGACGAACGCCGCTTTCGGTCAGCAATGCCGCGGCACGCTCCGGGTCCTCCACCCGGAAGATCATAATGGCTTGATCGCCGGACTTCTCCACGAAGGCATACATGTATTCCACGTTGATTCCGGAGGAGGTAAAGCGGTCCAATATAAGAGACAATCCTCCGGGTTGGTCCGCCACCTCAACGGCCAGCACGTCGGTCTCCCGGATCGTGAAGCCGCCTTGCTTGAGGATGTTGCACGCCTCGTCGGGCCGGTCCACGATCAGTCTCAGGATGCCGAAGTCCGAGGTGTCCGCCAAAGACAGAGCACGGATGTTCACGTTCGCATCCCCTAACACCTTGGTCACCTCGCTCAATCTTCCCGATCGGTTTTCCAAGAAGATTGAAAGTTGTTTGACTTGCATCTCAGACCTCCCTTCGTATTTGTCTTTTTGGACACGGATATACATAGATATACACGGATTTTTTATTTCTTTTATCCGTGTTCATCTGTGTTCATCCGTGTCCCATTTTTGTGCAACGAAAATCCAAAATTTGAAGTGGCTAATCCACAACAATCCTCTCCACAGTGTACCGCCTGATCTTCTTTCCATCGGGCGTTACCCCAAGCCCCGCCGCGGAGGGAACCTCAATGGTGCCGTCTCGGTTCAGCTCGATGAAGGGCGCGATAACGTCGTCCGTGAAATAGCGATTCGAGGGGGCTACGTCTCCGATGATGGTGTAGTTCGGAAGCGTGGATACGCCGATGTTGAAGGCTTCTCCGATGCCCGATTCCAGCATGCCTTCGGCTGCACCCTGACAAGGACGAGGTGACGCTCCTCGGAGTCGCTGCATCCTGTTCGGAAAGGGTGCTTCATTGGAAGAACGATGTGGATCAATTCGACTCGGTCTATTTTCACAATTCCCTCAAGTTCAACAGGGTACGCGCATTCTCTCCTAAAATCCCGCGCTGTGCCTCGTCAGAAATATCCAGATGGAGTATGTTTTGTATTTCCTCTTGCTGATCCTTCCACGGGGAGTCCGTGCCGAAGAGGATGCGGTCGAAGCCGTGGCGCTCTATGATCCTTACGATCCGCTCCGTTTTCAGACAGCCGAAGGTGTAGCAGGTGTCAAAATAGATGTCCTTTCCCACGAGGTTTTCCTCGACCGCGTCCCACATCTCGAATCCTCCCAGATGCGCGGCGATGACCCTCAGGTCCGGGAAATGCCCGATGAGATTCGAGAGCCGCTGCGGCGTGCCACGTCCGGGAGGAGGAAAGCTGATATCGTCGCCGGCGTGGTACAGGACGATGAGATTTTCCGCCTGAAGTTTTTCGTACATCGGAAAGAGTGCCCGGTCGTCGGGATCGAAGTTCTGATAGTCGGGATGGAGCTTGACTCCCAAGAAGCCCACGCGTTTGATTTGCTCGATCTCCTCCTCCCAGTCGGGCTGACCGGGGTAGAGCGTGGCAAATGAAAGGAGTCCGTTCCCGGCGATTTGGCTCGCCCAGGTATTGATGGCCCGCACCTGAGCGGGTTTGGTGGCCACGGGCTGGATGACAGAGAGGACAACTTCCGCCTTTTTCATCGAACGCAGAAGATCGGAGGTCGTGCCGTCCAGAAGAGCTTTTGTGCCGCTGGACTTTTCTAAGGCCTCGATGGCCTTCGGGGCGATCCCGTCGGCGAAGGCATGGGTGTGGATGTCAATGATGGTCAAAGACGGCTCCTTAAAATTACAATTCCCGCCGATCAATCACCCGCTTCGCCTTGCCCTCACTGCGCTGGATCGTTTTCGGCTCCCCGAGCTTGCCCCGCGCACTCAGG
>JAUWMS010000298.1 GCA_030613045.1 Candidatus Latescibacterota bacterium
GCAGCAAAATATGGTCGTTCAATTCGATCCCTGTTGCTTTCTCTCCGGGTGCATAAGAAACATACAGGGTATCACTCATCTCGTCGTAGTTAGAGATCGATTTTTTCATAGTCAACCCTTCAGCCTATCTCTTTCTGATAGGCTGTGACGATGTAGTTGTTTGAAAAAAGTTCGCCCATTTGACCTTCGCCGAACCGGAACAGCACCATGGCGATGATATGTGTATTGGCCTCTGCCAAATCATCAAACGCCTCAATGTACCGATATTTTTGTGGGTTCAGGGAGTCCTGTTTCCGCTTACCTGACCGAATCGTTTCTTTCAGATGTTCCTCATAATCTGACATTTCAGGATGATTGATCGGCTCAATAATATGCGCCCACCGTTCGTGCGTCAGATAAATGTCATTGCCGTAACGGTCGCGGACTGTCCAGCGTCTGCCAGAAATCATCATGAGGTCCCTTTTGCCAGAAAATCAGTTGCCGCACATTACGAGGAAGGAGCGCATAATATTTCCAGAACTTCGGAGTAGCTTGTGATTTCATCCTGGCTCAAGGCGTCCGTCTTCAGTGATGGTTATCTCGGTTGTCCGTCCAGCACGATAGTCCTCAAGGGCCTCCCGCGCCATTTCACGCATAACGCGCCTTGCTTTCGGTTTGGCGAACAACTGGCCCCACTTTGCTTCGCTGGCACGGATTTCTTCTTCAGTCTCCGTTTCTTCTTCATTCAGTCCGACATCGTAGCTTCTATTGCTCTGGTTTTCCATCGGTTCCCTCACTCGAAACAGCAGTCAGGTGGGGCATTGTGTCAGGCATTTATGATACAAATATTCCGGGGCAAAGTCGGCATCATTTTCCCAGGAGATCGTATGGAGAATCTCAGAGACGGCAAATCGCTTGAATTTATTCTGGTCTCTAAGAGGTTCAAATACCGACCCCCATAAGTCGTCTTTCAAATCCACTACACCAGACTTACCATCATTAAATTCGATCCGGATTTTATACTCTTTTTCGTATCTTGCTTTGGTTACTTCCAGCATCATTTTACTCCAATGATTCATCCCATATTTTGGAATCAAATTCGTCAAACCACCCTCGAAAACGAACAAAATCATCTCTTGATAGCTGAGAGAGACCGCCATTCTCCACAGCCTCCACGCCTCCGCAGTGTCCTCTCTTTTATCCGGCGAGCACTCGCTGCGCCGCGCTCAGTCCCACGCCCGGCTCGACGTCCCAGCCCAGTTCCCGGAGCGCGCGCTCCAAACCGGCGCTCAAGGACAGGGTGTCGAAATCATCCGTGTATCCCAAATGGGAAATGCGAATGACCTTTCCGGAAAGCTGGGCCTGCCCTCCGGCCACGGTGAAGCCGTAGCCGTCCAGCGCCTTGACCAATTTTTTGCCGTCTATCTTCGCGGGAAGCTGCACAATAGTCAGCACGTTCGAGGGATTTTTGGCGAAGATGCCCAATCCCATCGCTCGCACTGCCGCTCTGGTGGCTTCGGCGTTTTTGGCGTGGCGCGCCCAGATATTTTCAATCCCTTCTTCGCGAATCATGGCCAGGGCCGCTTTCAATCCCACCAACAGAGACACCGCCGGGGTATAGGGATTCTGGTCTTTGGCCAACGATTTCTTCGCTTTCATCAGATCCAAATAGTATTTGGGCAGATCGGAGCGTTCCACCGCCTGCCACGCGCGCTCACTAAGCGCAATAAACGCCAGTCCCGGAGGCAGCATCAGGCCCTTCTGGGAGCCGGTGACCACGGCGTCCACGCCCCAGGCATCCGGGAGCATCCGGTGTGCGCCGATGCCGGTGATGGCGTCCACGACCAACAATGCGTCGGTCTCCCGGACGACCCGGCCGATGGCCTCGATGTCGTTGAGCGCGCCGGTGGAGGTTTCGCTCTGGGTGGTGAAAACCGCCTTGATCACGGGATCGGCCTTCAAATGTTCCAAGATCGCCTCCGGAGCGACGGCCTCGCCCCACGGCACGTCTATGGCGGTCACGTGTACGCCGTAGGTCTCGCACAACTCACCCCATCGTTCGCCGAATTTCCCGCCCCGCACCACGAGCGCGCGATCCCCCCTGGAAAGCAGATTCACCACAGCCGCCTCCAACGCTCCGGTTCCGGACGTGGTCAGCGTGAGCACCTCGTTTTTGGTCTGAAACAGATATTTTAGTCCCTCGTTGACCGTCGCGAACATCCGTCCGAACTCCTCGGAGCGGTGATGAATGATCGGCTCGGCCATCTTCAACAGCACCCGATCCGGCACCGTCGTAGGCCCGGGCGTAAACAGTCGTCTTTTCAAGATCTCCTCCTTCGCTACTCGTCATTGAACATTGGGTATTGGACATTGGGTATTGGGTATTGGGGAAGGGCAGGGACTAATGACCAGTGACCGATGACTAATGACTATCCAGCCTTTCCTCGATCCACTTCCACACCGCCTCTTTCCCCACTCCGCGCTTGGCGGAAAAGGGAATTACCGGGAGATCGCCCCACTCCGAGAGGATACGCCGGGTTTTTTGGACCTGCGCGGACAGCTTGCTCGCGGATAATTTGTCGCTTTTAGTCAGCACAATCACAAAAGGCTTGACATAGGCCGAAAACCAAGCCACCATTTGAAGATCACTTTCCGTGGGATCGTGCCGGGCGTCAATCAACTGGACGACTCCGAGAAGCGGTTCCCGGTCTCTCATGTACGGCTCCATCATCCGGCCCCAGTTTTTGCGTTCCCTCTTGGGCGCCTTGGCGTATCCGTATCCCGGAAGATCCACAAAGTAGAACGCCTCGTTGAGCCGAAAATAGTTAAGCTGCCGCGTCTTTCCCGGCGTGGAACTGGTCTTGGCCAATCCCTTCCGGCTCAAGAGCGTATTGATCAGCGAAGACTTGCCCACATTGGAACGCCCCGAAAAAGCGATCTCGACGCCCTCATCGCTGGGGAATTGGGACGGATGCACGGCACTTATTACAAACTCAGCACTGCGAACTTTCATGGGGTGCGCTCTTTTCTTTACAGATTAAGCCCCGAAGACCAGGCTTCCGGCTTCCGTGGTTCTGCCCTCCGGCCTTTGACTTTCCTGACCCCTGACCCCTGCCTTCTGGCCTCTCCGTGCTCAGACCAAAGCCACCTCCAGCACGTCGTCTATGTGATGGGCCAGCACGAATTCGAGCCCCTCCTTCAGTTCCTCCGGAAGCTCCTTCAAAGCGTTCGCGTTCTTGCGGGGCAGAATGATGGTATGCAGTCCGGCGCGTTGAGCCGCCAGAACCTTCTCGTTTAGACCGCCTATGGCCAGCACCGTTCCCCGCAGCGTGATCTCGCCCGTCATGGCCACGTCCCGTCTTACCGCGCGATTGGTCAACGCGGATAAAAGCGCGGTGGCAATGGTCACGCCGGCGGACGGCCCGTCCTTGGGAATGGCCCCCTCCGGCACGTGGATGTGCACGTCGGTCTTCTCGTAGAAATCCTCCTCGATCCCCCATTGATCCGCTACGCTGCGAATATAGCTGAGCGCGGCCCGCGCCGACTCCTGCATCACGTCTCCCAGCTTGCCGGTCAGGGTGAGATCCCCTTTGCCCTTGAGCAAATTGACCTCGATGCTCAGAATATCGCCGCCGTTCTGTGTCCACGCCAATCCCGTAGCCACGCCGATCTGATCCTCCGCCGCCTTCTGTTTCTCCTCCATTTTGGGAAGCCCGAGATACGTCTCCACGTCGCGCGTGTGAATGACAAAAGAAGGTTGAGGTTGAGGTTGAGGTTGAGATTGAGGTTGAGGTTGAGACCCCCCAGTTCCGACCTCCGACTTCTTACTCCTGACTTCTGACTTCTGGCTTCTGGCCTCAGGCCTCTGGGGTTCCGACTTCTGACCTTCCACGAGCTTCCGGGCCACCTTCCGACAGATCGCCGAGATCTCCCGCTGGAGATTGCGCACGCCCGCCTCGGCCGTATAGCTTCGAATGATCCGCCGAAGCGCCCCGTCGGTAAATCGAAGCTGTTTCTTTTTGATCCCGTGTTCCTTGAGCTGCTTGGGGATGAGAAATTTTTGCGCGATTTTCAGCTTCTCGTGCTCGAGATAGCCGGGTAGACGGATCACCTCCATCCGATCCAGAAGCGGTGGCGGAATGGATTGCATCACGTTGGCGGTGGTGATAAACATCGTTTCCGAAAGATCGAAGTCCACCTCGAGGTAATGATCGTTGAACGTGCTGTTCTGCTCCGGATCGAGCACCTCCAGCAGGGCCGCCGAGGGATCGCCCCGGAAGTCCACGCTCATCTTATCCACCTCGGCGAGAAGAAATACGGGATTTTTTGTCTCAGCCCGCCGGATGGACTGGATGATCCGCCCCGGCATCGAGCCGATGTACGTGCGCCGGTGCCCCCGGATCTCGGCCTCGTCCCGCACGCCGCCGAGGGACATCTGGATAAATTTTCGATTCAGCGCGCGCGCCACCGATTTCCCCAGAGATGTTTTCCCCGTGCCCGGAGGCCCCACGAGACACAGAATCGGCCCCTTGATCTTCTTGACGAGATTCACCACCGCGAGGTATTCCACGATGCGCTCCTTCGGCTCCTTCAATCCATAGTGATCCTCATCGAGAATCTTTTGCTCGGCCGTCAGGTCCAGATTATCCTCCGTCTGCTTTTGCCACGGCAGCGAGATCATCCAGTCGAG
>JAUWMS010000384.1 GCA_030613045.1 Candidatus Latescibacterota bacterium
CGCTGCATCTTCTCTTGCTTGCGAGCCACTTTCTCCCGGACCTTCTCCATCTTCGCGGCAACCTTCGCCTCGATCTTCGCTTGGATATCCGGCCCTCTGCGCGGCGACCTTCGATCCGATCTTCGCCCGAGTCTGCGTGATGCAACGGGTTCCTCTTCGGTCGCTTCTTCGGCCGGGATTCGAACTTTCGGTTCAGCCGGTGGCGTCTGCTTCCCAAGCGCCTCCATAAACCGTTCCGCCTCCTCAGCCGTGACCTTCCCTTCGGTGACCATTCTTAAGATAGACATCCTTTCCTCATCCATCTTGGCTCCTCCTTTCGGTCTCCCTTATCTTTGAGGGAACGGACGTGACTTCCGAATATGAATCTGCCCGCCTTTAGCGAGCAACTCAATCGAAGCGCCGCCGCCCTTCAGCGTGGCTTTCAATGTGTGCTCCGATCGTTCGGAAAGCGAACTCCACGATAGATCGGTGGGGCAGATCCTTCCACCATCCGTTGCTTCCGCCGACAGCTCGCAGGCCGATCCCTCCGCCAGCCACAGGGTGATGTCCGCTCCGTCCGTCTCACCTCGGTAGCTCCCTCGAGCCACCGGCCCTAGGATCAGCGATATAGCCCCGTTGGCTTTGAGGTTCATCTGAGAGGAACGGACGTCCTGGACCTGGATGCTCCCCCGAACGGCCGTGCCGTCTATATCCCCTTCGATCCTGCAAAGCTGGGCATCGCCTCCCTGAATCCTGGCTTTGAGGTCTCCCTGTATCCCCTCGCATCGGAGATCGCCGCTCTCGCACTCGACCTCTACCTTTTGAGCGCGGATATCGGTCAGGAGCACATCTCCGGGCAGGATCTTCGCTTCTATACGGGAGAGGAGGTCCGGCACGTGAAGCTGCAACTGCCCCGTGGAACTGGCGATTCGGACGGTGTTTCCGTCCCGCCCGATCCTCAGGTCGAAGGCCGCGCTGCTCACTTTAAGGGAGGACTCCTTCCAGCCGGATACGTTCACATCCCCTTGGTAAGCGACCATTGAAAGCTCGCTTCCATCGGACAGATCGAACTGCTGATCCACGTGGACCGGATACTCAAAATTTTGCCAGATCCACTGCCAGCGCTCCTTCGGCCATGGCTAGGGGCGATGCGCTTCGGTCATAAGCGGACTTGCCATGTCTTGCGCGCTCCAACCTCGAACCCTTTCGGCCAGGGCCAACATACGCTCCTGACGGGTTGGGATCTCTTTGGGTTCCTCCTCGGTCTCCCGGATGAGCGCCTCGGGCTGCTGACCTTCGGCTTCGCCCGGTTCTACCTCCGTGCTTTCGTCGCCCCTTCTTCTCAGAGCCGGGGCAGCCTCTTCGACGGTGATTTTCCTCTCGGCGACCATATCCAGGATCTTCTTTCTTCCCTCATCCATCTCCGGCCTCCTTTCCCGATGGGATCACCTTTTCCTGAGGTCCGCGAGCCTCTTGGTGGCCTCAGAAGCGGTGATCTCGCCTTGGTCCAGTTGGTCCAAAATCTCCTTACGTTGTGCCGCAGTCTCGGCCTCGTCCACCTCCGTCTCCACCTCGACCTCGTACCCCAACTCCCGGATGACCGCATCGAGCCGTCCCCGAACCGTGGGATAGGAGATCCCCAAGGCCCGCTCCATCTCTTTGATGTTGCCCCGGCATTGGACGAAAGTTTCGAGAAAGTGGAGACTCTTCGGGGCCAGCCGGCAGAACGGGCACGGCGCATAGCGGCTTCGGATGACGGTCTCACAGGACGGGCACGTCAGTTCGGTGACGTCTAAGGCGCCTCCACACGAGGGACATTGTTCGAGTATTTTGCGCATCCTTTCATCACTCCTTTCTTGATTTGATTGAAAGTTTCAACAAATATAAAGCATATAATTAAAAAGTCAAGTATAAAATATATTATCCTCAAAAAACAATAGTATAAATGTTAATTTGTAGAGATAGGATTTTCAAAAAGACACAGGAAACACTTGACAAGTTGTCCGAATATGGATATACTTGTGAATCACGAATGAAGGAACACCACTCACCACTCACCAGATACCGAACATTTCGCGAAAGTCTAAGAAAGGACGAACGTATGCTTGACATGTTGATGCTGGCGCCGGCGATTCTTTTTGCGTTGACCATCCACGAATACGCGCACGGCTGGGTGGCCGACAAGTTGGGCGATCCCACGGCGCGCTATGCGGGCAGGCTGACGCTGAATCCGCTTTCTCATCTCGATCCATTGGGAACGATGATGCTGTTTCTGGTGCACTTCGGATGGGCCAAGCCCGTTCCGGTGGATCCGGGTTTTTTTAAAAATCCCAAGCGGGATATGATGTGGGTCTCGCTGGCGGGTCCGGCGGCGAACATACTATCGGCGCTGGTGTTAGGATGGATGGTTCGGTTGCTGGTGGGCATCGGAGCGCAGGTGGGAACCTTCTTGGTTATCCTGCAATACGGCGTGATGATCAACATCGTGCTGGCCGTGTTCAATCTGATCCCCATTCCCCCTTTGGACGGATCGAAGATTTTGATGGGCTTGCTTCCTTCCGAACAGGCGTTTCGCTTTCAGCAATTGGAGCGAAAAGGGCCGTTGATCTTGCTGGGGATCATCCTTGTGGACCGATGGGTCCCGATTTTGAGCATGACCATTGGGAGTTCGGTGCGGTTTTTGAGCAGGATATTTATGGGGCTTTAATAAAGAATGAGCAATGGAGAATGAGCAATGAGCAATACCTAAATTCCCCTTCCGGGATGGGGCGACAGGTGGGGTTCATTGCTCATTTTTTTTGGGTGACTGAGGAAGATTCTATGCTGCGATGGGGTTCTCGGAAAGCGGGATGAGGGGGGAGTCCGAGCGAGGCGAATAGGAAAGTCGAATTGGCCAGGAGGGATGACCGGTTGACGGTGAGAAAGTGAGAAAGTGGGAAGGTGAGAAAGAGTGACGGTGGGACTCCGTTGAGTCCGCACGCTCCCACGTTTCCATTGTCCTTGATCAGAGGCGCGCTGGGGCTACGTTTTTCTCCAGAAGTTGAGCACGATGTCTATCCGGAAACGGGTCTTGGTTTCTCGTCTTCACAAGCTACGTCTGGCAGCAAGGGCAGATGAACGAGGCCGTGCTCCCCGTTTTTATTTTCTCAATCGGAGTGCCGCATTCGGGACACGGTTTTCCCTCCCGATATCCAACGGAAAAATTCTTAAACCTTCCAGCCTGGTTGTACAGGTCCTTTTCATACGCCAACCCGCCGAGATCCACCGCGTGTTTCAGGTTGTCCCGAATGGCGAAGAAGAGTTGTTTTCGCTCCGCATCGCTGATGTCCGGTATTTTCCTTCAGGGATGCAGGCGGGCCGAAAACAGAATGTCCTGGATATAGACATTTCCTATGCCGGCCACAACTTTCTGGTTGGTCAAAAAAGACTTGATGTTGCCTCTTCTTCCCTCGAGCAGGGCGCTGAACGCCTCGTAACCGAATCCCTCTCCTTCGATGGGGGACAGGCCCAAGGTCGAGGTCATCTGGTGCGCTTCCAAACCGGTTTGTGCAACCGCGTGGGCATACCCGAACCACCAGAACCGTATCGTGAGCACGGAGTGGTCGTCGAAATCCAGCCGCACCTGATATTTGTCCGGAAGGGTTTTGCCGGGTTTGTGGTAGAGGACGTCTCCCCCCATCCCAAGATTGAGCAGGAACCACGCCTCCGGCTCGAGTTTTGAAAATATCCACTTGCCCCGTGAGGTGACGGGTCCT
>JAUWMS010000202.1 GCA_030613045.1 Candidatus Latescibacterota bacterium
CGGACCAGTCACCAATCACCAATCACCAGTCACCAGTCACCAGTCACCAATCACCAATCACCGAGCCACCGACCGGCCCCAGACAACGGGGATTGACCGCGGCTGAAATTTTGATGCTCAGCTTTGCGGGAGCGATCCTCACAGGCACGCTGTTGCTGATGCTGCCTCCGGCTTCGGTTGGAAAGTCGTTGTCCTTTGTGGATGCGCTATTCACCGCCACCAGCGCGACCTGCGTCACGGGATTGACCGTGGTGGACACGGGAACCCACCTTACCGCATTCGGCCAGATGGTCATTCTCGCGCTCATCCAGATGGGCGGACTGGGCATTATGACTTTTTCCACCTTCTTCCTCTTTCTCTTCGGAAGAAGCGTGTCCATGAAATATCACGATGCGCTGTCCGATACATTGGGGCACGCGCCCGCGGGCGATACGCGGCGGCTTCTGAAGGCGGCGCTCGGATTCACGGCGGCGGCGGAGGGCATCGGCGCGCTCCTTCTTCTCCGGCGATTCGTCGGACTTTTTCCTTTTCCAAAAGCCCTTTACCACGCGGTGTTCCACGCGATTTCGGCGTTTTGCAACGCGGGTTTTTCGCTGTATAGCGAGAGCTTTATCTCCCACCAGGGCGATCTTCTCGTCAGCGGCTCCCTGATGCTTCTCATCGTTCTCGGAGGCATCGGGTTTCCGGTTCTTCTCGATCTCCGGCGGTTTGGAAAAACGCGCCGCATCCGGAATTTTTCGCTGCACACGAAGATCGTGCTGACGTTCACCGGGCTGTTGATCGTCGTGGGTATGGCGCTTTTTCTCCTCTTAGAAGCGCACAACACGCTCCGGCCGCTTCCGTGGGGAACGAAACTTCTATCTTCCCTGTTTCAATCCGTCACACCCCGGACAGCGGGATTCAACACCCTGTCCATCGCTCATCTGACCCATGCAGCGGCTTTTTTGTTGATCGTGTGGATGTTCATCGGAGCCAGTCCCGGCTCCTGCGGCGGAGGGATCAAGGTCAGCACCTTCGCCATCCTGATCGCCTCGGGATACGCCCAATTGCGAAATCGTAGCGAACCCACTCTGTTCTATCGCCGGATTCCGTCCCATGCCGTAGTCAGGACGATTGCGGTGGTAATGCTCTCGGCGTGCGTGATTATGTTGTTCACAATGGCGCTTCTCGTCACCGAAAGCGGAAATGAGTCCCATCCGGGAGATCGCGGGCTCTTTCTCAGCGTCCTGTTCGAGGCCACTTCCGCCTTCGGTACCGTCGGACTCTCCACCGGACTCACTCCGCATCTGACCGCCATCGGCAAGGCCCTGGTGACGCTTCTGATGTTCACCGGACGCGTAGGCCCGCTCACCATCGCCCTGATGGTCGGCACACGCAGCGTGCCTCCGAAATTCCGATACGCGGAGGAAGCGGTGATGGTGGGGTAAAGCGTGAAACGTGAGGCTTAAAACGTGAGGCGTGAAACGTGAAACGTAGGGCGCGATCCTTGTGATCGCCCTCTCCGCGGCGAATTCGTTGACGCGAAAAAAAGACGCCACCACGGAATGGCACGGAAACACACAGAAATTCTCTTTCGGTTTTTTCTGTGTTATTCCGTGGGGTTCCGTGGTGAATGTTGGTGCTCTCCGCGGTCTTTGCGTCTTTGCGGTGGGAAAAGGATGAGAGGGAAATTATGCGAAATTTTGCCATCGTGGGTTTGAGCAATTTTGGCTATTTCCTCACGCAGGAGCTGGTTCGCCTGGGGCAATACGTGGTCGTGGTGGATGTGGACGAGGATCGGATCAACCGGGTCAAAACGCTCGTCCAGAAAGCGGTCATCGCGGACGCCACCGACCGGGACACCCTTCGGAGCCTTCGTCTCGGGGAGATGGACGTGGTCGTCGTCAGCCTGGGCGACCGGATTGACGCCAGCGTGCTGACCACCATGCATCTAAAGGAACTCGGCGCCCGCCAGATTGTGGTCAAAGCGGCGTCGGAGGATCATGCCAAAATCCTCAACATGGTCGGAGCGACACACATCGTTTTCCCTGAGAAGGATACGGCGCACAACATCGCATACAGCCTCAGCGAGTTCAGCGTATTGGATCGCATAGAACTGGCTCCGGGATACAGCATTATAGATTTCGCGCCTCCTGTCGAATTCGACGGAAAAACCCTGTCCGACTTGCATCTCAGAAGCCGCTATGGGGTTGAGGTGATCGTGGTCAAACGAAGCGACCCGGAGGAGACGCTGTTTCCCGCGGCTGATTTCGTGGTCCGATCCGGGGATGTACTGGTCGTGATGGGGAAAAACGAGGATTTGAAGCGCATCCAGGCTCTTTGACGAGGGCACCACAGAGGACGTTTCCATAGCCATTGCGCCGGGCGGTGCGGTTGTCCGTGGCCCAATCTCCATTGACCCGTTCGCGATTTCCGGTTTGCGTTTCACGTTTTACGTTTCACGCCTCACGTTTTACGTTTTACGTTTGCATCTTTCCGGGAAACAAAAAAAACGATGAAGACGAGGGCTGATGAATACCTTACTGATTGTCGGACTGGCGATTGCACTCAGCTTCGGTGCGGGATGGCTCGTTCACAAACTGAAATTTCCCATGGTCACCGGGTACGTGATGATGGGCGTCATTCTGGGTTCCTCCGTGCTCGGGCTGTTCAACGTCAGAGCGCTCGATCAGGTGAGCATCGTCGGCGATCTGGCCTTGGGCGTCATCGCCTTCAGCATAGGAGGTGAGCTGAGGCGCGACGTATTCAAACAACTCGGCAAGAGTATTTTCTGCATTGTTTTGATGGAAACGTTCGGCGCGTTCATACTGGTCGCCACGGCGATGTTTTTTATCACGCACCAAATCCATATCGCCTTGATCCTCGGTGCGGTGTCCGCGGCCACAGCCCCGGCGGCCACCGTGGCTGTGCTCCGGCAATATCGGGCCAAAGGACCTCTGACCACGACCATCCTGGCGGTGGTGGGCATAGATGACGCCATGGCGCTGATCATCTACGCGTTCGCGTCCTCCATAGCCAAAGCCTTCATCGGCGACGGAGAGCGACTCGTGCTATCCGGGATGGTGCTCACTCCCTTGATCGAGATCTTCGGAGCGATTGGGGTAGGTCTGCTGATGGGAAGCATCGTAAGTCTTTTGAGTCGCGGCATGAGGGATCAGGCCCAGCTTTTGACCCTGGCTGCTGGCGCCGTCCTGATTTCAAGCGGGATCGCGGTTCGCTTCCACCTGTCGGAACTGTTGACCAATATGGCGCTGGCGATGGCGTTTGTTAATCTGGCGCCTCCCCGTCGCAGCAAACAGGTGCTCGATGTGGTGCAACTGATGGGGTTTCCCATCATCGCCGGATTCTTCTGTCTCGCCGGCGCGCGCCTGGATATTGGGTTGCTTCCGAAGATCGGATGGATCGGACTCGTCTATGCCTCGACCCGAATGGCGGGGAAATTTCTGGGCGCCTCCGCCGGAGCCTTCCTGTCCAAAGCCCCTAAATCCGTCCGCAAATACATCGGCTTCTCCCTCTGGCCTCAGATCGGAGTCGCACTCGCTCTGGCCATCACGGTGGGGAAAGACTTCGCCCGCTACGGAGAACGGGGACAGAGTCCCTGGCCGTTCTGGTCATCAACATCCTGCTTTTCACCACCCTGATCACGGAAGTCGTAGGCCCGCTTATGACCCGATGGGCCATCGGCCGGGCCGGGGAAATCGAAAACCAGAAGCCAGAAGTCAAAAACCAGAAACCAGAAGTTTGAAGCCAGAAGGAGTTTTCTGATCTCTGGTCTCCGGCCTCTGATCTCTGATCTCTGATCTCTGGTCTCCGGCCTCTGATCTCTGGCCTCTAAAGCAAGGTTGGGTATAAATCATCAAGAAAATGGGAGGATCCCCATGCTCTTTTTAATAATAGTGCTTGAAAAACAGGAATGTCTCGAAGACGTGCTTTCCGCGCTGGTCGAAGTGGGGGTGATGAAGGCCAGCATCGTAGAAAGCACCAGTATGAACAAAGCCTTAGCGGATACCGTGCCCATCTTTGCGGGACTCCGGCATGAAATGTGGCGGCATCCCTTTACGAAAACGATCCTCGCGCTTGTGGAGGAGGAGCGTACTCTGGATGAGTTCATCGGGATTCTCAAAGAAGAGGGGATTGACTTCGAGGAGGAGGACACCGGCATGCTGGTCGCATTGCCCGTAGCCCGGACGATCGGTCACATTAGTTAGTCGAATCGCTCTAATCTATTCAGCCACTTGCAAAAACGAGGACGCCACCCGGCTCGCAGAGGCAAAACGGCTTTAATCTTGTCATTTGAGATTCGAAATGCCGGGCGCCATCTCATCTGAAGAGTCGTTTTGCAAGGGACTCTAATGTCGCGAAGGAGGAAACGATGGTACTTTCCGAGTTGATCACCGAAGATTGTATCCTTACGGATATCGGAGCCGAGGGTAAGCTCGAAGTGCTCAGAACGTTTGTTGCGCGCTTTTTCAAAGCCGGCCTCGTCGGGGACGCCGAAGAATGTCTGTACGCCATCCGCCAGCGGGAACAGATCGAAAGTACGGCCATCGGAGAGGGGATCGCCATTCCCCATGGACGCTCCGACACCGTGCGACAACTCGCTATAGCTTTCGGCAGATCCAAAGAGGGGATCGCCTTCGACGCCCTGGACGGAAAGCCCGTCTATCTGCTCTTCATGATCGTCTCGCCGAAAGACGCCCAGGCGGGCTACCTTCAGGCCGTGGCCAAAATCGCCCGCCTGCTGAACAACAAAACGCTGAGAGCGCGCCTGCTGGACGCGGAGACTCCGGAGGACGCGATGCAGGTCATTCGGGACTTCGATGCGAGGGTGGCACCTGATATTGAGGTAGAGACGAAGGAGGGGCGGGTTATTCATCGGTGAGGCCGGGGTAATTTTTCTGCGAAGCGGAAAACGAGAAGGGAGGCTTGTCATGCCGAGCACCGTGCACCGTGAGATTCAGCGGAAACTATTGGCCATCGGAGAGGCTCTGGGATACCGATCCCGGCGCAGCTTCAAGAAGCATGCGATGGGCGATGCGGTGTGGTTGGACGGACGAAGCAAGCGATACACCGGGGAGATGCTCCCGGTGGCGGCGTTTGAAATTTTGTCCTTCGAGACGAAAAAGGAGATACTGGATTGCATTATGACCCTGCAAGCCATTTCTCCGGCGTTGGGCGTGCTGGTGGTGCTCGAAGAGGAATACGCCCGGCGCGCGGAGGGGCTGATCACGTACGACGCAAAGAGCTATCCCGCGCACATCCGGGCGATGGCGGAGGAGTTAAGCCGGGGCATCGCATTGATCTCCCGGATCGAGGTATGGGATCAGGCGAAGGTGGAACGATTGTATATAAAATACGTGGAGGCGCGGCTGCGGCTTTGATGGGGACTAAAAATTTGGTTCCAAAAGAGGCACGTATTCCTCTCCACCATGCTTTCTGCGTCCTCGTTACTGCGATAATGAGAACCGTTCGGACAAAATAAGCCGCCTCTGCAAAAGCAAAGGCGGCTTCAATATGAGATAACCTAAGGGCTACCTGAGCAATAATAACTTCCGGGTATGCACAGTTCCCTCGACTTCCAACCGCGCAAAGTAGAGGCCACTCCCCACAGCACCCCCCTGCGCATCCCGACCATCCCAGACCACCGAATACCTCCCCGCTTCTCTTGCCTCATGGACTAAGGTTCTCACGTTCTGTCCAAGAAGGTTATAAATCACCAGCGACACGTTTGCGGTCTGAGGCAACTCAAAGTAGATGGTCGCGGTGGGATTGGCTGGATTGGGAT
>JAUWMS010000130.1 GCA_030613045.1 Candidatus Latescibacterota bacterium
GATGTCCCCAAAGACGTGGCGGTGATGTTGTGATGTTCAAAATATAGAGGAATCCGACAGCTACTGAGAGGGAGCCTGAACCTTTTACTCTTTTTGAAGGGAGGATGCGTTGAAAGCTTTGATATTCGTAGCATGCGCAGGCTTGTGTACACTCTCACAGGTAGTATTTGGAGCAGATATCAATTTAGGCGTTGAGATTTCCGAGATCATGTACGATACACCGAACGATTATGATGCTGGAGGAGAATGGATTGAAATTTACAATGACACGGGCTCGCCATTGGACATTAGTAATTGGCAGGTATGGGATGGTGCTATTTGGAGAACCATCAGCCAAGAGAGTGGTTACGGCGATATAACCAATATCCCCGCCGGGTCATATGCGGTGATTTGTGAGAACGCCACGACATATGATTTTGTGGCATTATATGATGGTGATCCCTTCCCCAATTTTCCTGCTTCGCGTTACCTAGGGAGATTAGATGGCACAATAAGTTTGCTGCAGAGTGGGGAGATTATTCGTCTGAGAGATGACTCTACCCCTACACCTGTAACATATCAAGATTTCGACTATCCAGACAATGCTACGAACGCAGCTTTGGTAAAAGCTGTAATACGCTCTAGTGAAGATGCCTCCTCCAACTGGGAGCAAGCTACAACCGTTTCTGGCAGCCCAGGAGTGGAGGGCGAGGATCAATCCCTCCCCGTCACCCTCTCCTCCTTCACCGCGCTCCCCGGCGATGGCCAGATCGTCCTGCGTTGGATCACGGAGAGTGAGATTGACAATCTCGGCTTCAACGTGTATCGCAGTCTGAAAGAGGACGGGGAATATAGGAGGATCAACGGGGACTTGATTCGTGGGGCCGGAAGCTCGGCTATGAGAAGCGAGTATTCCTTCACCGACGTGCGGTTGACCAACGGACGGACATACTGCTACAAGCTCGAGGACGTCAGCTTCGATGGGAAGCACACGCTTCACGGTCCGATCCAGGCCATCCCCAAGGGTGCCGCACAGAGCGAAGAAGAGGCGTCCGAGGAGGAGTGGCCCAAGCGCAGTGGCTGGGGCAAGGTGAAACATTCCCTGCAATCGGGAGCGAAAGAGGACTGACTTTTGAAGGACCAGATCCGCGCCCGGAAGATCCGGGTGCGAAAAAGGATGATCGCTCAGCGCAAGGCCCTCTCCGCCGAGGCGGTCCGGGAAAGCAGTGAGGCGATTCGGAGGCGGCTCCTTGCCCTTTCGGAGGTTGCGGAGGCCCGGGTGATCCATTGCTACGTATCCGCCAAGCACAACGAGGTGGATACGCGGCGCCTGATTTCGGATGCGCTCGAGGAGGGGAAGCGCATCGTGGTTCCGGTGACGGACCTTCGGCAGCGGCGGCTGGATCATTCCGAGATCAAGTGTCTGGACGAATTGGAGCGCAGCGTCTTTGGGCTTTTGGAGCCGAAGGAAGAATATAGGAGACCCATCGGGATAAACGAGATAGACTTGGTGATTGTGCCGGGCTTGGCGTTCGATCCCCAAGGCAACCGGATCGGTTTCGGCGGTGGTTTTTACGACCGATTTCTGAGCGTGGTTCAGGCTCCGAAGATCGCGTTGGCGTATTCGTTTCAGGTGCTGGAGAAGATCGAGGCAGGTCCGCACGATGTGAGGATGGATAAGGTGGTCACCGACGAGCGCGTTTACGACGGCACAACACGGCACAAAAAAATGATTGACTTTTGAGCGGATTTGTTTTATACTTCAAATGGTCGATTCAGTCCGATAAAAGGAGAATCGACTAATGGGGAGCGGAACCTTTTGAGACGATGAACGAGAAGGGGAAATTGATGCGAGCAAGGTGGATAGTTGCTTTTTTCTTGGTATTTCTGGCTATATCGGTGGCTCATGTGGGGGCGGAAGATGTGGTAATCCGGGAGCGATTGGCCCGCTTGGAGGAAGGGCAAAGGGGACTGAGGGAGCTGACCGATAAGCGGTTCGACGATATAAATCGTCGCTTTGACGATATGAATGACTCTATTAATAGTCGCTTTGACTCTATAAATCGCCGGTTCGACGACCTTCGCTTTTGGCTTCAGATTATCCTGGGTGCCTTGGTGGTGATCATCGGAGCCTTGGTGGCCCAGTGGTTTCTGATGTGGAAGCGGATTATCGGAGTGGAGTCTCTCGTTGCGAACCGTGCGACTGAGGTGGATCAGGTCCTCGCGGATCAAAAGGAACAGATTACGGAGGTGAATCGCGTATTCGCGAATCAAAAGAAAGAGTCTGCAAAGGCGGATCGGGTGCTCGCGGATCAACGGCAAGAGATCGAGGAGCTTCGGATGCGTCTCGGCGCGTTGGAAGCGAAGTTGGCAGGTTAAACCATCATCCAGGAAGGAGGGCCGGCATGGCTAAAGGGACGGTGAACAAGGCGATTCTCATTGGACGTTTGGGCGCGGATCCCGAATTGAAGTATACGCCGAGCGGCGCGGCTGTGGTGAATTTCAATATTGCTACGGATGAGAGTTGGACCGATGCGAGCGGTGTGAAGCAGGAACGCACGGAGTGGCATCGGATCGTCGCATGGAGGAAGTTGGCGGAGATTTGCGGCGAATACCTCAAGAAGGGCAGCCGTGTGTATATTGAGGGACAGTTGCAGACCCGGTCGTGGGAAGGACAGGACGGGGTGAAGCGGTACACCACGGAGATCGTCGCGCGCAATATGCAGATGCTGGACACCAAGGCGACAGGTGGGAAGGCACCGACTCCTCAGGAGCCACCACCTCCATCGCCGTCGGAGAAGGCGGAAGGAGAGGATGATCTTCCGTTCTAAACTGTTCAGCCACTTGCAAAAGTCCGAAAAAACTCGAAGACGCCACCCGGCTCGCAGCGGCAAACCGGCTTTATTATTGTCATTTGAGATGCGAAATGCCGGGCGCCATCTCATCTGAAGAGGCGTTTTGCAAGGGACTCGGTTGGACGGAATTTTCGAAGCAAATCCCGAATCCGGAATTCAGAACCCCAAAAGCCTTTTGGATTTCGAGCTGGTTCAAGATATGGATGTTCGCATTTAGAATTTTCCTTAAGACCGCGATGCCTCGCCGATACGTCTTCTCGGCGGGGCGTTGTCCTATAGGTCGGAGATTGACCTGTGAGAAAAAAATGAGTTTTGAACCAGATGCATTGAATGAACGCTTCGTTTTTGGAGAGAGGGCGTCCCAGTCGGCGCTGATGCTGTGTCTTCTCAGTGGGTTGGGATTGGGGCTGTTTCTGCCGCCGATTTCCACTTTGGAGCGGACGCTTCATCTGATCTTGTTTTTTCTATCCGGAGCGGTGGGCTTTTTCTTCGGGATGAAGGCGGAACTTCGCATCCTCCGAAAGATTCCTCGTGCGTTTTTGGGGCTGTCTTTATTTCAGGCGATTTTCACGTTTTTGGCGGCGACCGTTCCCTTATACTTCATCTTCCCGATATGGAGAGAAGGGAATTCCGGCTTGGATCTCTTGCGGATCAGCATGACCTTTGGGATCGTGGCCTCGGTGACGATGTCTCCGATGATCTCCCTGTTTCCCGGGAGGACGGAGCGGAAATGGGACGAGTTTCGGGTTGTGGCGACGATGGCTCTGTTCGGCAATGTGGTGGCGTTCGTCTTTTTGGGACTCCTTCTTATGCTTCGTAAGGGAGAGGCGATTTCGCTGCTGGGGGTAGAGATCGAAGGGGCGGCCGGAAGATTGTTCGTGGCTTTGATCTGCGGGGGACTTGTCGGATGCCTGGCCGATTTTTCGAATAGCAAGGAGCGGCTCCTTCACGAGCGTGTTTATCTCCTGGCGGGGATCTTATTGGTCGGCGCGGGCGTGGCGGGCGCGTTGGGGTTTCCTCCTGTCTTCGTCGGCATGATCGCCGGAATGTGGCTGATCAATGCCACTACGAGGCGACTTGAACTGCTCGAAACGATGGATCGGATGCGGGGGATCACAGAAGGGGCTTTTTTGGTGCTTATGGGTGCGGTGCTTCCGACGGCGTCCCTTCTACGTTCTAAAGATGGACTGATCGTGTTGGGGTTGGGGCTGTTGTTCTTTTCTCTGCGTTTTTTTGGGAAAACAGTCGGAACCGGGATGGGCGCCCGAATTTTCACGAAGCTGCCCACAACGCGGCGAAATGGGCTTGGACTGACGTTGCTTCCCCAGGGCGGAATCGCATTAGCGGTAGCATATGGACAAGGGTTGAATGATGTGCTGATGGGTGGGATACTGATTTCGGTGTTGCTTGCGCTGCTCGCGGCTCCGTATGGATGGAGGCGGGTGTTTCGTGAAACGCAAGACGTGAAATGTGAAACGTGACCCTATCCCGGATTTTGGATTGAACGCCCGTAATCCGCACTCACCAGAGCCATTTGCAAAACGCCTCTTCAGATGAGATTGTTTCGGCACTTCGTGCCTCGCATTGACAATAATAAATCTGTTTTGTCGCTACGAGCCGGGTGGCGTCTCCGCATTTTTCGGATTTTTGCAAGTGGCTGACCATACACCATTCACTTACCGACGAAGGAGCGCATTTTGAAGGGCTTTTTGGCGGCTTTGGGAACGGTTCTGCTGGTTTTGGCGGGGTTGCGGATGGATGCGATCGGAACGGTTCATCCGCTGCTTGCGTCCGGGTTGTTGGTCATTTTGTCGTTTTTCGTGGGTAAAGCCTTCGCAAAGGTGAGGCTTCCGAGGTGGATGGGTTGTGTGGCGATGGGGTTGCTGTTGGGACCGGAAGGGTTTCGTCTGATCGGGACGGAGGTTCTTGGAAAGATTGAGTGGCTGGAGATGTTGGCGCTTGGGTGGGTTGCCTTTCGATTGGGCGTTAGCTCATCCGGAGCAAAGGTCCTTTGGCGACAATCGGCTTGGGTAGCGGCCCTGGTGGTTGGGGTGAGTTTCGCTGGCACTTTTTTGGCCCTGCTCCTGAGCGGTGTGCCCACCGCTTTTGCGTTGGTTCTAAGTGTGATCGCTGCGGCTTCGGCGCCCTTGGTGCTTTCGTCCATGCAGGACCATGGAGAGCGACCGGAAAATTCGTCGGAACGATCCATGGCCGTCTGTGCGAGCGTCCTGGCGCTCCTTTTGTGGATCGGTGTAATGGGAGGACTTCAGCTCACTCAGAGTCGCTGGATTCCCGCGTCCGTGTGGCTGCCCGCACTCAAGCTTGTCGGTGCCGTGGGACTGGCCGTTATGCTGTCTCGTGTTTTCGGTTTTATTTTTTACAGAGGGCTTTTTGGGAAGATTTTTCTGAGTGCTTGGTTTATTGCGCTCCATCTGTTGTTGGCCTCCGGCGCGGCGATTTTTCTCTTTGCCGTGACGATGGGTATCGCCTTGCCGGAAGATCGGGAACATCGTAAAGAGCGAAGTGCGTTGGGGCGTTCTCCGGCTCAGATGGCGGCGCTGTTCCTGTTTGCCTTTTTGGGAACTCAGATGCACTTCCGGTTTGTTCTGACGGCCTCTTTCCTATGGCCTGTCGCAGTGGGTTATCTTTTGGCGATGGGGGCAAGCAAGCTGGCGGGGATCTATGCGGCGCGATCTATGCTAAAGAAGATGGGACTTAGAAGATGGGATGGCGCGGCGTGTTTTCTTCCTCAGATTTTTCTTCCGCTTACGCTGATCGCGGCCATGGAGGCTCAACTGTCCGGCGTGCCCGGATTCGAGAAACTCCCCGAGTTCAGCAATATAGCCTATTTTGGGGTGCTCTGGGGGAGTTTGATTTTTCCGATAGCGGCTCGTGTGAAGCGGGAAGTGAAAGCGGACGACGAGGAAACGTAAAAGGTAAAACGTGAAGCGTAAGAAGAACTCCCACTGAGCACTCTTTTATTACGGAGGAATTACGATGGCGGAGAAAAAGATTATCGTAAGCGAGCGGGGTCCCGAGGCCAAGGGACCGTATTCGGCGGCGGTGGCGTTCGAGGGATTGTTGTTCGTGTCCGGGCAGGGTCCGGTGGATCCGGATACGGGGAAGATTGTGGGAGATACGGTGGAGGAGCAAGTTGTGCGGGCGTTTGAAAATGTGCGGTTGGTCCTGGAGGATGCGGGGTCTTCATTGGATCACGTGCTCAAGGTCACGTTTTATCTCGGGGACATGGAGCACTTCGCCCGGGCCAACGAGGTGTATAAGCGTTTCTTCACGGAGGGGAGCTATCCGGCCCGGACCACGATTCAGGCCGGACGGCTGCCGTTCGACATACTGGTGGAGATTGACGTGATCGCGTATGTGCCGTAATGGGAATACATAACCACGGATAACCACGGATAACCACGGAAGCATCCCGACAAAGAGGATTTCTGCACTACTAACCTGCAAAATCTTGTTTTTTTGACCAGGTTTTTGTTGAGGGAGGATGGGTAGGATTGTTCGGATTCCCGGACAGGCGCACTTTGTTTGATCCGTGAAATCCGTGTCACATTGCTTTTAGGCTTTGTTTGCAGCTATGCCGCGTTGTGCACTTCCGTGCGGTTCCGTGGTGACAGGACTTGAGGAATGCCTTATGCCGCTTAAATTGCTTCACATCGCCGATACCCACATCGGGATGGAAAACTACGGGCGTCTGGATCCCTCCACCGGTCTGCATACGCGGGTGCAGGATTTCGTCCGGTGTCTCCGATTTGCGCTTTCCAAAGGCGTCGAGGAACAGGTGGACCTGGTGATCTTTTCCGGGGATGCGTATAAGACATGCAATCCCAACCCAACGCACCAGCGGGAGTTTGCGGCAGCCATCCGCATGGTCGCTCAGGCGGGCATCCCGGTGGTGATGATCGTGGGAAATCACGACAACCCGGTCGCGTTCGGAAGGGCGGCGGCCATTGACATTTTGGGGCCGCTGGAGATCGCGCACGGGCACCTGTTATCACAGCCGGAGCGTCGCCCCAACGGGCCGCAAAGCGGGCCGCGC
>JAUWMS010000132.1 GCA_030613045.1 Candidatus Latescibacterota bacterium
CGGAAGGCCTCGTCGCAATGATAGGCGTGTTTCATCTCGGCGGGCACCGGCTTGCCCAGCAGGCGTTCGATTTCCCGCAGATAGGCCCGGTCCTCGGCGCAACAGAACGAAATGGCGTCGCCGCTCGCCCCCGCCCGGGCCGTGCGCCCGATGCGGTGCACGTAGGTCTCGGCCTCCACGGGAAGATCGTAGTTGATCACGTGGGTGATGTCGTCCACATCCAATCCCCGCGCCGCCACATCGGTGGCGACCAGCACCCGGAAACGGCCCCGCTTGAATCCGTCCAGCGCCTTGGTGCGCGCGGCCTGGCTCTTGTTGCCGTGGATGGCCGTGCCCTCGATGCCCGCTTTGGATAACTTTTTCACCACGCTGTTGGCGGCGTGCTTCATCTGAGTAAAAATGAGGGCCTTATTGATCTGGGGATCGCTCAACAGGGAGATCAGCAGGGCATCCTTGTTCTTTTTCCCCACGAAGAGCACCTTCTGAGCGATGCTTTCCACCGCGGGTTCGTCGGGCGCGATGGTCACCCGCACCGGGTTGCGGACCATGCTGTGGGCCAGCTTCACCATTTTCGGGGGCAGGGTGGCCGAGAAAAACAGGGTCTGGCGCTCATCCGGAATTTGAGACAACACCCGCTTGATGTCGGGAATGAAGCCCATGTCGAGCATCCGGTCCCCCTCGTCGAGAATGAAGACCTCCACCTCATTCAGGCGGATGTGTCCCTGCTGCATCAGATCAAGCAGCCGTCCGGGGGTGGCCACGACGATATCGACCCCGCGATTCAGGGCCTCGACCTGGTGGAACTGGTTGACCCCGCCGAAGATCACGGTATGGCTGAGACGTAGAAAGCGTCCATAGGTCTGGACGCTCTCCCCGATTTGCGCCGCGAGTTCGCGGGTGGGGGCGAGAATGAGCGCCCGGGGAGTTCCTTTTTTGGGCCGGCGGTAGTTGTCCGCAAACCGCTGCAAAAGCGGCAGGGCAAAGGCGGCGGTCTTGCCGGTGCCGGTCTGGGCGCTGCCGAGAAGATCCCGTCCTTCTAACAGGTGCCCAATGCACTGCTCCTGGATGGGCGTCGGAGTGACATACCCCTCGGCGGCCACGGCTCGCTGAATCTCCGGAATCAGCGCGTCAAAGACGCCTTGAGGAATTTGGGGCTGCGGTTGCGGGGCGGAATGACCGGTGCGCGCGTGCGGCGCGTAAGCGTGCTCTTTCATATTTTTTTTCCTAGTCCGGGGTTGTACAAATCTTTACCCGCCGGACGCGTGGAAAAGAAAGGGCCGCAATGATCGCGACAATCGGACATCCCTGTCTAAAGGCCGGGATGCATAGTTTGAACGGATACGATTTTTTTTGGGGGGGTACGGACACACGCTTAGCGAAACCGTCGTCAGAGAGCAATTCCGCAATGAGGTACTGGAACGGGGCCGAGAACGCGAGCACAAAAACAGAGGGCGATCAGAGACATAACCGATCCTGCGTGGTAATAAAATGTAAGATAAGCATTTAAGGAGCAAATGTCAAGAGAAAAATTGCCGCGAACAAGATTTTTCGACCGAATGTGCGCCTGAAACTGTCCAATCATCCACAAAAAACTCCAAAAATAGGAGCCTCTTCAGCTTTTTCCGAGAGATCCCTCAGCGTTCCAAAAAACAGACCAGACGAATCCCGCGGGAAAATCCGCTCAGAAGGCATCGCTATGGGGAAATCACGATGCCTTCAGCCTCTTAAGAACACATGCACGCATGACCCTGAAAAAATCCTTGCATTTCCACCCAAGATGGGTTATTATAACGCACACGTTCGACACCCGGAGAGCGGGTAGAACAGACGTCTCAAAAGACGCGAAGGACGTAAGGTTCTGTCTTATGCCTTCGCCTTCTTCGCGACCTTGCGAGCAAAAAAGGAAGTTGGGTTTCAACGGAGTGAGAAAAGGAGAGCCGCCATGGACCTCAAACAATTTGCAAACCCGGACAAGGAATATCGCAGTATCCCCTTCTGGTCGTGGAACGACCGGCTGGAGGACGAGGAGTTGGTGCGACAGATCCGGGATATGGACGAACAAGGCTGGGGAGGCTATTTTATGCACTCCCGCGTGGGTCTGATCACGCCCTATCTCTCGGACGAGTGGATGGATCGGATCAGAACGTGCGTGGAGGAAGCCCGGCGCACGGGCATGGATGCGTGGCTCTACGACGAGGACAAGTGGCCTTCGGGCTTTGCCGGAGGGATCATTCCGAAGAGGGGCCCGGAATATCGCCAGCATGCGCTGGTGATGAGCGCGGAGAAACCGGAGGGGGAGCACGATCTCATTCTGGCGACCTACGTACAAGAGGGATCGGATTGGCGGCGGATCACCGAAGCCGAGGCCGCGTCCTTCGATGCGCGGGTGGTCTATCTTTACCGCTGGATCGAGCCGATGGGAAATGTCTGGTTCAACGATACGGCTTATGTGGATTTAATGAATCCCAAAGTCACGGACGCTTTCCTGGAATCCACGTACGAAGCGTATAAGGATGTCGTGGGTGACGAGTTCGGGAAGGCGATTCCGGGGATATTCACGGACGAGCCATGTTATATGATGCGCGGCCATAAGCAGTACCCGTCCGTAGCCTGGACGGATGCGCTGCCCGACCGGTTCAGAGAAACCCGCGGATACGATCTTTTGGAGCACCTGATCTCGCTGTTCTACGACGTGGGCGACTATCCCAAAATCCGCACCGATTTCTGGCGAACGGCCACGGAGCTTTTTGTGGAGAGTTATTCCAAACGGATGTACGCCTGGTGCGATGAGAATCGCCTCAAATACACCGGTCACTATATGGCCGAGGACACGCTGGTTTCCCAGATCGCGTGGATCGGGGCCGCGATGCCACACTATGAGTATATGCACGTTCCGGGCATGGATCATTTGAGCCGCAACATCGAGAATCTGATGACCGCCAAACAGGTGGCCAGCGCGGCTCAGCAGTTCGGCAAAGAGCGGACGCTCTGCGAGATGTACGGATGCAGCGGTCAAAACTTTTCCTTCGAGGGACGAAAGTGGATCGCGGACTGGCACTTCGTCAATGCCATCAATGTTGTCAATCCCCATCTAAGTCTTTATACGATGCGCGGCGCACGGAAGCGGGACTTTCCGCCCAATATCTTCCATCAGCAGCCGTGGTGGAAATACAACCGCGCCATCGCCGACTACTGCGCCCGGGCGAGCTACGCGATCACGCAGGGGAAGCGCGTGGTGCGTATTTTGGTGATCCATCCCATCGAGAGTGCGTGGACGATGTACACACCCGTGGACATCGGCCCGGCGTCCCGGTTAAGCAACTCCTTCGCCCGGCTGAGCGAGGATTTGATGGCGCTCTCCCGCGATCATGATTACGGGGACGAGTCCATCATCGCACGGCATGGGAAGGTTGAAGGCAGGCAATTCATCGTGGGCGAGCAGGCATACGACGTGGTGATCGTTCCGCCCGCGCGCACGCTTCGATCCACCACGCTCGATCTTTTGGAGCAATTCATAGAGAATAACGGGGACCTCCTGTCCGTCAAACCGCTTCCGACTTTGAGCGATGGGACTCCGTCGGAGCGCGTCTGGAGCGTGCTCAAGAACGCCGGGATGATCGAGCACACGAAGAGTGCGCTGAGGGAGGCGTTGGATCGGGCGCTGCCCAAAGACGTGGAGGTGCGGTCCATCGCCGGGAGCAACGTGGATCCGATCTGGTGCCATCACCGCAGAGACGGGGACCTGGACCTGTATTTCCTGGCCAACACCGATCCGGAGCGGGAATATCTCGCGGAGGTGCGCGTGGACGTGGAGGGAAAAACGGAGGAATGGGATCTTCAGACCGGAGAAAAAAGCACTCTTGGAGCGGTGGTCAAAGACGAGGGCATGAGCCTTTGCTTCCACTTCGAGCCGGCCGGATCGCATCTGTTCACGGTGGATCGTTCCAGAAAGCCCGATACGGACGCGGCTTTCGGACCGCCGATGTTCAAACGAACGGGTGCGGTTCCGTTGGATAGCGCATGGAAGCTCGAACGCACCGATCCTTCGCTTCGCTCAAGGATGACATTTCCCAATGCGTTGACCCTCGATACCGTCCGGTTGAAACTTGGAGACGGGACCTGGTCCGAACCGATCCCCACGTGGAAGGCGCACGACCGGATTCAGGCGGACGGCGGGACGTTCACGCTTCGATATGCCTTCGACGTGGCGGAGCTTCCATCAGGAGAGACCTTCTTCGTGTCGGAGACGCCGGAGAAATTCCGTATTTCGGCCAACGGGCATTGCGTTGAGTACACGGATCAAGGCTGGTGGATAGATCGGACGTTCATGAAAATCGCCGTGTCGGATTGGATGCGCGAGGGCAGGAACAAGGTGGAGCTTTCGGGCGAGGCGGCTCCGGATCTGGAAATCGAATCGGCCTACCTCATCGGGGACTTCGGCGTGGTCACGGACGACGGAATACGTTTCCGGATCGTGCGAGCGCGGGACGTCGTCGAAGCTGGAGATCTCGGACGACAGGGCTATCCGTTCTTCGCGGGCGCGGTCACGCTTTCGCAGACGGTGGAATTGGAGAAGGACGCCGGAAAAAAAGTCTATCTCGCTTTGGATGGCTTAGAGACTGGCGTGGCGTCCGTTTCGGGAAACGGTCAAGACGCATGTTCGATCTTCTGGCACCCCCACCGCATCGAGATCAGCGATCTCATCCGGGACGGCGCCAACGAGATCCGCATCACGCTTACGGGAAGCCTCCGAAACCTGCTCGGACCGCACCATCATCGAGACGGAGAATTGCTCAGTGTAAGCCCTTATAGCTTCCGGGACGAGGGGAACTGGACCGACGTGTACCAATTCGTGCCGTTTGGGTTCGAGGACGCCGAGGTCGTGTTTGGAAGTGAGTGAAGCTTGAAATTCAAAAACTTTTCAACGCAGAGACGCAGAGATCGCTGAGAAAGCCCTGAGATATTTTTTCTCCATGCAGTCTGCATTACCGGCCTGCAAAATCCTGTTTTTTGGCAAAGTTTTTTAGCGCGAGATGTTTGGATTCCAACCGAACCTTACTTGGTTTGATCCGTGTAATCCGTGGGTTCCGTGTCCCATTGCTTTTGGTTTTCTCTGCGACCTTTGCGGCCTCCGCGTTGAAAAGGTCATATCTTTTTGTCCATCTACTTGCGCAATACTCAGAGATAGACCGCCATGGCGAAAATCACTCCTATGATCGCGCAATATCGAAAGCTGAAGCGCCAATACCCGGATGCGATTCTCTTTTTCCGAATGGGGGATTTCTACGAAATGTTCTTCGAGGACGCGAAGATCGGATCGCGGGTATTGGGATTGACGCTGACTTCGAGAAATCACGGGAAGGGTGAGGAGGTGCCGCTGGCGGGGCTTCCGTATCACGCGCTGGATAATTATCTGCCCAAAATGGTGCGCGCGGGCTATAAGGTCGCGATCTGCGAACAGATGGAGGATCCGAAAAAGGCGAAGGGGCTGGTGAAGCGCGACGTGGTGGAGGTAGTCTCTCCCGGAACCGCGCTTTCCGAGGAATTGCTGGAGGGGAAGACGAACAATTTTCTGGCCGCGGTGGCAAAGGAGGGAAGCGCGGAACGCGTGGGAATCTGCCTGACCGACGTATCCACCGGAGCGTTTCAGGTCACGGAGGTCTCCGAAGAAGCCCTGTGGGACGAGCTGGGGCGATCCAACCCCTCGGAGGTGGTGGTGTCCGAAACCTGGGCGAAGACCTTCCAGCCGGAGTTTGCGCGGCGGTTTCCGGGCGTGCCGATGACCAAGGCGGAAGGATGGACGTTTCATTACGATGCGGCGTACGAACTGCTTACCGAACATTTCAAAGTGACGTCGCTCAAGGGGTTCGGATGCGAGGATCTGACTCAGGGCGTCTGTGCGGCCGGCGCCGCGCTACGGTATCTCGAGGCGAATCAGAAGCGCGCGCTGCCGCACATCCATCGGATGACCCGGATAATTTCCTCGGAGATTATGGTTTTGGATGCGGCGACCGCGCGCAATCTGGAACTGACCGCTTCGATGCAGGGCGGACGTGAGGGCACGTTGTTGGGGCTGTTGGATCGGACGCTCACGCCGATGGGCGCGCGGCTGTTGCGGAGGTGGCTGTCCAAACCGCTTCGGTCGGTGGCACGGATCGAGGCGCGGCTGGACGCAGTGGAGGAGTTGACGAAGCATTCCAGGAGGATGGAGGACTTGTCCGCGCGGCTCAAGGATATGGGGGACGTGGAGCGTACGATGGTTCGGATCTGCTGCGGACGGGCCAATGCGCGGGATCTGATGGGACTGAGGCGGTCGCTGGAGGCCGTGCCCGGGCTGAGGGAGACTCTTGGTGATGTGTCGGACGGGTTATTGAAGCAGTGCGCAGAAGACCTCGTGGACGTGTCTGATGTGACCCTCTTGATCCAAAAAGCCATCGTGGAGGATCCCCCGCTCGCGCTCTCCGATGGCGGATTGATCCGGGCCGGATACGATGCGGAGGTGGATGAGCTTCGCGAGATCAGCACGAGCGGGAAGGGCTGGATCGCGCGGCTTCAGGCTACGGAGCAAAAAAGAACGGGGATTCCGTCTCTGAAGGTGAAATACAACAAAGTGTTTGGGTATTTCATCGAGGTGACCAAGCCGAATCTAAATCGGGTTCCGGAGGATTACATCCGAAAGCAGACGTTGGTGAATGCGGAGCGGTTTATCACACCGGAGCTGAAGGAATACGAGGCCAAGGTGCTGGGCGCGGACGAGCGGATCGGCGAGCTGGAATACGCGCTGTTCGTGAAGGTGCGCGATCAGGTGGCCCGGCGAACCGAGGCGATTCAGC
>JAUWMS010000548.1 GCA_030613045.1 Candidatus Latescibacterota bacterium
GATGCGGGTTTTGAGGCCATCGAGTTGGCCCTGGCGGAAGATGGAGACATCACCCTGGATTCGACGGAGACGGAGATCCGGGCAATAAGGGAGACCGCGGACCGGATCGGGATCGAACTGGCCAGCCTCGCTACCGGGCTGGTCTGGTCGTACTCGATGCCGAGCAACGATCCCCAGACGCGGAAGAAGGCGTTGGACGTCGCCAAAAAGGAACTGGAGGTCGCCGCTTGGCTGGGCGTGGACGCGATCCTCGTGGTGCCCGGCGCGGTGGGGGTAGATTTCGTGCCGGGAAGCGAGGTCATCCCGTACGACGTGGCGTACGAACGGGCCTTGGCGGCCATCAGGGAGTTGGCGCCGATGGCGGAAAAACTGAAGGTGGCGGTGGGCGTGGAGAACGTGTGGAACAAATTCCTGTTGAGTCCGTTGGAGATGCGCGATTTTGTGGATGCGGTGGACAGCGAATACGTGGGCGTGTACTTCGACGTGGGCAACGTGATTCCCACGGGCTATCCGGAGCACTGGATCCAAATTCTGGACAAGCGGATCAAGCGGGTTCATTTCAAGGATTTCCGGCGGAACGTGGGCACACTGGACGGATTCGTGGATCTGTTGGAAGGGGACGTGAATTGGCCGGAGGTGATGGCCGCGTTGCGGAAAGTCGAGTACAACTCCTATCTGACCGCGGAGATGATCCCACCTTACGGCCATTATCCCGACGCGCTGATCTACAATACGTCGAAGGCGATGGATTATATTCTGGAAAGATGAACAAGTCGATTCTCTTTCTATTGGGCTGACTCGACCAAGTGAGAAGGTGAGAAAGTGGGAAGGGGGGAAAGTGAGAAAGTGCGAACCCCTGGGCGTCTCACCGTCGCACTTTCTCATAGTCTCACCGTCTTTCTTTTTACGGGAGCAAAGCGATGAAATATGAGGAACTGTTGCCGCATCAGATCGAAAAAATTTTGGAGGAAGCTCCGGTGGCTTACATCCCCTGGGGCGCACTGGAATGGCACGGACGGCATCTCGCCATCGGAAACGATGCGATCAAAGCGGCGGCGATCTGTGAACGCGTTGCGGACCGGACCGGGGGAGTGGTGCTTCCTCCGGTTTACTTCGGCTATCAGACGATGAAGCGAAAAGGATTTCGACATACCTTGGAGATCAAGGAGGCCCCGGTCCGGGCGTTGGCGTACGATCTTCTGAGGGGACTGGAATCGGAAGACTTCAAAGTGGTGGTGATCCTGACCGGGCATTATGGATCCCGACACCTCGCCGCGCTCAAGGGCGTGGGCGAGAAGTTCGGCAAGGGAAAGGAAATCCGGGTATGGGTGCTTGCGGAATACGAGGTGGTGACGGACCTGGGATACACCGGGGATCACGCGGCCAAATGGGAGACCTCCATCCTGATGCATCTGAGGCCGGACTTGGTGGATATGGGGCAACTCAGTGCGGATCTGGACGAAAAATTAGAGGGCGTCGGAGGAGACGATCCGAGGGAGCACGCCTCCCCCGAGGTGGGGCAAAAGATCGTGGAGGCGATTGTGGAGCGGATGGCCAAGCGGGTGACGAATCTGCTGCAGGGAAAAGAGGAAGAAGAGGCGCGTGAAGCGTAAAACGTGAGGCGTAAAACGTAAAACGTAAAAACTAAATCCCGCCCCTGATCCCTGACCCCTGATCCCTAAACCAAACAACGGACAACAACCAATGAATCCATTTGTGCAGGAGATAGTAAAAAACATAGCCGCTCTCACGGAGTTATCCGAGGAGGAGATTGCGGGGCAGATCACGCCTCCGCCGAACCCCGAGATGGGGGAGTATGCGTTTCCGTGTTTTATGCTGGCAAAGACGATGCGCAAATCTCCGGCCGCAATTGCCGGAGAACTTGCCGGGAAGGTCGAGCCGGGAGTTCTGATCCGGGCCGTTCGGAATACGGGGCCGTATCTCAATTTTGAGGTCAAACGGGATCGGTTGGCCGCGTATGTGCTGAAAACGGTTTACGAAAAGGGAACGCATTACGGCGCGTCGGACGAAGGCTCCGGGAAGACGGTGGTGATTGACTACTCCTCTCCCAACATCGCCAAGCCCATCGGCATCCATCATCTGC
>JAUWMS010000294.1 GCA_030613045.1 Candidatus Latescibacterota bacterium
TCGCGCTCTGTCCCCCCCTATCTGGAGGCCTGTGGGCTCGTATTCGCCGAGAACCGGCTTATCCGTGATGACGAGCACCCTCAACCCCTTCATCTTCGAAAGGGCCTCGATCAATTTGATCTTCCCCGCTATGTCGTCCCACCTGGACAAGAAAGTGGCCTCATCGTTGTCGGGTACCACGGGCAGACAGGAGGTTACGACCTTCTCTCCCTTGTAAGCGTGGAAGGGATGCATCCACTGTCCCCAAAGGGGATAAACGGCTATTATCGGCAGCCCAACCGATATCAATTCCTCCGGCGGAGAACCAAAGAAGAGCACGCCATCTAAACTTTCCCTCTGGCTTTTTACCTTCGCAATGGCATCTCCTCCTCCAATGGGGGAGGTTTCCCCGATGAACTCCACGTCCTCACATCTAACCTTCAATTCAGCCAGTATCTTCTCGTTGACTATGATCTCCCTATCGGGATGATACACCGAGAAAATTTGACATTCGCCCATAAGCCCGGACGACGTGAACATCGTGTATATCCTTGTCATAACGTATTCCCCTCCTATTTTATCTCAGGGTAAATGTACCCCCGGAATCACACCGACGTCTTACCGTACCACCTCCCGTGCCTAATAGCTATTTTCTTGCCTTAAGCAACCTTACGTACTTAAAAAAGGGATGCTCTTCAACGTCGTCGAATCCGATTTCAGATAGGATCTTCTTCCAATCCTTTTCGATAAAATCAAAGACGTAAGGACATTCCATAAATTGAAAGGGGACTCTCAGATAGAAAGGCATTTCCTTTAGGGCAAATTCATTATAATCCAGGATAAAGAAAGCTCCGTCCTCCTTTAACAGCTCAAAGGCCTTCTTTACAACCGTTTCCCTGATATTTTGAGGAAATCCGTGAAGCACGAAAGAGATAAAGACTTTATCGAACTTCTCCCTTAAAGGCAAAGAGCGATCTATCCTGGCGTGGATGATCCGGGCGTTTGGGAAGTCAGCGCATTTTTTCTGAAACTGTTCGATCATCTCCCCGGAGATATCCAAGCCGACCAGTTCCCCTCCCTGCGAGAGATATTTCATCATCAGACAGGCGTTCCTGCCTGTGCCTGCTCCTAAGTCAAGGATTTTATCCTGTGGGCTCACTTCCATCATCCCAACAACCCTTGCGATAAACGGAGCGTACCTGCCGAAGGTTACGATGTCCAGCAGGGTATCATAATGTTTCGCCATAAACCCCGTGATCTCCACTTTCGATTTTGGGTAATAGCGACTCACTCGAATGCCTCATTTTTTCAGGATAAGTTCTAAGACGAAATTATTTTCATATTCTCACGCAAAGCCGCAAAGCCCGCAAAGAGAACCAGCACCTAAGCATGAAGTCCTTTGCGTTCTTTGCAGCTTTGCGTAGAGGGTCGTTTAATTTTGTCCCAATACTTACACGCGAGACTGGCCAACCCCAGAGCTATAAGTTACGCCTTCTATCTGTCTCTACCACTTCAAATCCAATCAACGTAGCCAGATCCTTAATCTTCTCCCTGAAATCCCCATAAAAAACCACCCTATGGACACCGAAGGTCTTCCAGTCCAGATGCTCCAGCAGTCCCGCCGTATCGGTCTTTATAGCCAATTTTGTCCTGCACAGGATGTCGTCCCACCCGGAAAACAATTCCTCGCCGGAGACCGTTTCTCCTGTAAAGAGGCCGATCTTCCTGTCCACCATGCTTATCTTGGCTACCGTAACCGTCTCTCCTACGGGCAAATTCACCTGCACACAGGCACCCCCCTCATTTTTCTCCCAGCGGGGCAAATTTCTGATGATGTATGGTGCCCTTCGGTCGTCTCCCCAGAGACTGAAAGGACATTCGCAGTGGCCGATGATGGCTACGCCGTTGAAGGGGTCTATCAGATAGTCGCCGTTGAAGCCCATGCTTCCTGTGATATATAGGCCGAGCTGCTGGGTAATCAAAGAATCTATCAGCGTCTCGGAGGTGGCCACCACCCCGTCCGTGCAGAACTGTGAAGAGGGCAGACCCTGAGAGGGAATAGGCCCTCCGCTGTATTCCTCAAACACTCCGTATCCTTCGGTGGTGATCGCCTGACAGCGATATTGCTCCATCAACTCCTTCATGGCCAGATAGAGCTTTGCGGACTTCACCACCTCAGCTTCGTTGGCCCCCTTCATCCCCTCGGCTGCTTCGATCCACCTTCGGGCCACCTTCCCGGCCTCCTCCCCGTCGGCTTCGTTCATCCTCTCGACCATCTCCTGCTGCGGGATCGCCACTAACTCCGTTCCGAACGTCTCCTCCAGATGGCGAAGGTAGGTCTCCTCATACCACTTCCTATCGCCCCTCACCTGGAAAGCGGTGGGCTCATATCTCCCCAGAACCGGCTGGTCCGTGACGACAAGCGCCCTCAGCCCCTTCATCTTTGAGAGCGCTTGGATCAACTTAATCTTCCCCGCTATGTCATCCAATCGGGAAGAAAACACGGATTCAGAGACATCCCGCACCACCGGCAAATACCCTATGAGGACGCTCTTCCCCTTATAGTCTTCGAACTGGAAGCCCGCCATCCACGTTCCCCACATGGGGAATACGGCTATGATGGGCAATCCGGTCTCGATCAGTTCCTCCCATGGCGAGCCGAAGAGGAGTATCCCATCCAGGTTCTCCGAAGACCTTCTTATATTTTCAAGTGCGGCTTGGGTCCGCTCCCCGGATATACGATGGGTCTCGGCCTGGTATTGCCTCTCCTCTTGCGTCCTCCCATAGTGGGCCCTGCTTATCCGATCCCTCCTCTCCTCATCGATCAGGTTGACCCTTCCTACAAACTCTACGCCTTCGCACCGATCCTCCAACTCCTTCAACATCCCCTCATTCGTCATCACTTTCTGCTTCATATCAGCAGCATCCCAGGCCCCTCTGTGGTCCAGCCCGCTGGAGGGAAATATTGCGTATATCCGGGTCTTCCGGTGCATCGTGTTTCCTCCTATCCTTTTGAGCCAAGCATTAAATAAATGTCCTTTTCTTCTCACGCAAAGCCGCAAAGATCGCAAAGAAAAGCCCCTTCCGAAGGCAAGAAATCCTTTGCGTCCTTCGCGGCTTTGCGCGAGATAAGAAGCAAGTTATTTAATCCTTGATCCTTAATGAGCCGTAGCGCAGCGGCTGGTTCACTAAATTAATGCTGACATTCCTTCCCCGGCCCTCTCCGCAAGCAGCGGGGAGGAGGGGGATCGAGGGGGCTTCCGATTAGATAATCCAGGGTTCAATATCGAACAGCTTGCAATAATCCACCAAGTCGCGTTTGTGATCCCCATAGAAAAATAACTGGTGGAAGCCCGGGTACGCCAAAGTATCATCAACCCCATCCAGGGCAACCTCCACAGAAACCACGCACCCGCCAGATGGAGGCACCGCGATATTATCCACCACCTGCCCGCTGGAGAGAATCAGCTTGGGCCGGTCTTCATCCTTGCCAAAAACGAACTGGGCCACCGTGATCCTTTGCCCGACTTTCCACATGGTTCGGGGCACCGCGTCCCGTTTCCCGTGATGAAAGGAAAGGTAGAACGGTTCAGAAGCTGCCGAGAATCCGTTTAATTTTGTCGGACAGGTGCAGTGCGCTCCGATAAGGTTCCCCCTAAGCGTCTCAGGCACCGGATCCTGCTGAAATCCAGGTTTATCAAAAAGAACCTGAACGAGCGCCTGAGTCGCAGAGGCCTGCAAATCCGCTTCACAGGCCGCGGGAACTCCCTGGTCGTTCATCCTGGACCATGCGAGGCACGGTAAACTGACCTCGCTGGCACCCAGCGCACCCAGACAATCCATGGTGATCGCGTCGCCTTCTTCTTGTTCCAATATCGTCCGGGCGACAGCATATCCCTTCACGCCGTTCAAAACGTCTTGCTCCGTCGAACCATAGACCCTCGTCGCCTTCTTCAAGTAATCTGCGGCAATAGCCCTTATTTCATCGGTAAAAGGCATGGCCTTGTAGGCATCGAGAAACGTCTTCGCCGGGACATAGCGGATATCCATCCCGATTTGCGGAAGCGTGGACGTCCTGCGTTCGCTGCCCTTCAAGACGATCAGCCGGGTCTCTTTAAGTTTTCTATGCGCCTTTATCATCTTCATGCCGTACACCGCTTGTTCGAAAGAATCCGTTGAATAAATAACACTGTTCTTTTTTCTCGATAGATCGGCGGTGTTCGTTGTAAAAGCCGTTCCAACAGGCGAGAAAATCACCGTGGGGATCCCGCTTTCTATGGCCATAGCTGCCGTCGGCCACGCATGCTGCTGCCTATCCAAAAGGATGAGCAGCAGGCCATCGGGCTTTCTGGCCTGACATTGGTCCACCCATTGCTTGGCCTCCGTTCTATCACAAATGGGCGCTGGGCGCAGGCCAATCTCAACCTTCATATCCCGCCCCGCCTGGAGGAGCCGCTCCGTGTACTTTTCCAATGCGGCCTCTCCGTCATAGATAGCACCCGGCCACCACATCCCATATTCGTCCTTACGCCGCACAAAGGCGACTTCCATCTTCGGAATAACCTTAGAAGCCGGTCCTACTTGCCTTATCTCCCTATTTTCCATGGTGTTCATCTCCTCTTCAGACTCCTTATCCCCGCTTCGCTGATACGACAACAGACGATGGCCGTAAGAAGCAAGATAAAAGATAAAAGTAGAAAGATAGGGGGGGGGTGGAG
>JAUWMS010000244.1 GCA_030613045.1 Candidatus Latescibacterota bacterium
TTGACGGCTGGACCAACGAGTTGCGGCAGGACCAGATAGCCCGACTCGAAGCCGCGCGCGAACACGACCGCGCCGCCGTCGCAGCGATCGAAAAGGTGTTTCAATCATTGAAGTAGCGAATCGCCGAACCAGCAGGCGCAGGGGAAAAATATGTTAAGCATAGACATACCTGGACATGGCGTGCTTCGTCTGCGTTGGCTCATCAGTGACTTCAATGGAACGTTAGCGTGCGATGGGGAACTCATTCCGGAAGTGATTCCATTGATCCGTGTGGTGTCGGAAGATCTGGCGATCCACGTCGTGACGGCGGATACTTTTGGCCTTGCGGAAGCGCAGTTATCCGGGATTCCTGTCAAGCTGACCATCTTGCCGCCGTATGGCCAGGATCAAGCCAAGTTGGATTATGTCAGGCAACTCGGGGCGCAGTCTGCTGTCTGCCTTGGAAATGGCCGAAATGATATGCTGATGCTTAGAGAGGCAGCTCTCGGAATCTGCCTGACAGAAAGAGAAGGAGCGTGCGTCCAAGCCCTGCGGGAGGCAGACATTGTCTGCAGGTCTGCACCGGATGCGCTCGACTTGTTGCTCAACCCGAAATGCCTGATCGCTACGTTGCGGAGATAAGGATGCCAACAACCACTATCCCAGGATGTTGAAGGCTATGCTTCGTTCCGTGGAACCTGAGGCAGACGGAGTCCTTCTCAACCCCACTCGAGCAGAAACTGGAAGAAGCCTATCCGGAGAATGTCGGACCATCGCGTGCAGCCGACACGGCGGACGGGGCGGCTGATGCGTGACGTTGGGTCCAAACAAGAGGAATACAGCATGCCCGACACTACCGCACAACCAAATATTATCATCATGTACGCGGATGACCTCGGGTTCGGGGACATTGGGTGCTACGGTGCAACAACCATCCCCACGCCCAACGTTGACCGCCTCGCCGCCGAGGGTGTGAAGTTTCAGCAAGGCTATGCCACAGCCGCGACATGCACGCCCTCGCGGTACAGCCTGCTCACCGGCTCGTATCCATGGCGCAACGAAAAGGCTCGCATTCTAACCGGGGATGCGCCGCTGATCATCCCGCCGACCGCTCAGACGCTGCCCTCGCTTCTCAAACAGGCGGGATACAAGACCGCCATCGTGGGCAAGTGGCACCTTGGGTTGGGAGAAGGCGGCCTGGACTGGAACGAACGTATCCCTTTAACCCCGCTGGACGTCGGCTTCGACAGGTCCTTTATCATGGCCGCAACCAATGACCGCGTCCCCTGTGTCTATATCCATGGCCGGAGGGTGGATGGTCTCGATCCCACCGACCCCATCGAGGTGACGTACGATCGCAACAAGCCTTTCCCCGGACTCCCAACCGGCAGAGAGCATCCGGAATTGCTTACCATGAAATATAGCCATGGCCATGATATGAGCATTGTCAATGGCGTGAGTCGTATCGGATACATGCGCGGCGGCACGGCGGCGCTCTGGAAAGATGAAGAGATGGCCGAAGTTTTTCTCGACAAGGCGATCTCGTTCGTGAGCGAGCACCGGGATGAACCGTTCTTCCTGTATTATGCCTTTCACCAGCCACACGTGCCGCGCATACCCGGGAAACGCTTTGCGGGAACCACCGGGCTCGGACCCCGTGGGGATGTCATCGCTGAAATGGATTGGTGCGTCGGTGAAATGATGGGGGCGCTGGATCGGCTCGGTGTGAGCGAAAATACCATCGTTCTATTCTCAAGCGATAACGGGCCGGTTCTCGATGACGGGTACGAGGATGGCGCCGTCGAACTTTGTGGCGATCATCGCCCGGCTGGTCCGCTGCGCGGGGGCAAATACAGCATGTTCGATGGCGGCACTCGGGTTCCCTTCATGCTCCGTTGGACCGGCACGGTGGATCCCGGTGAATCGTCCGCCATCGTGAGCCACGTTGATTTCGTCGCGGCCTTCGCTTCCCTCGTTGGGGTTCCTCTTGATCCCGACGCGGCGCCGGACTCTCTTGACGTGCTTTCCGCACTCCTCGGCAGAACGGAGAACGGCCGACACGAACTCGTAACCGAGGGCACCCAGGCACGGATCGTCCTGCGGCAAGGAAACTGGGTTTTCATTCCTCCCCACGACGGCCCGCCCATCAGCAACACGACCGGTATAGAAACCGGAAATTTGCCCGAAACCCAGCTTTACGACCTCTCCCTGGACATCGGGCAGATCAGGAACGTTGCGGCAGAGCATGGGGAGATGGTGCACAAAATGTCGGTCCGACTCAGAGCGATACGCGCGGGGGATCGGACCCGCCCGGCGGGTGTGGCAACCCAGAAACCGAACAAGGCGAGTTGAGGCGACGGCAAATAGCTGCGCCTGATCCGCCACGTTCGATACGAAGAAATCAAGGACAGGGCAGTGAAGACACCACACGGCCGGAGTTCCCGGCCGACACGATATTGATGATTCCCAGGAATTGGCGTACGGAGCCATTTGTGCGGCCATTTCCGGAACGGATTATGACCTTTACGTGGGTCACGAATTCAAACCAGGGGGAGATGCCCTGCTGGCTCTTCGCGCTGCTTACGCCATTTGTGACAAAAAGTAACGAAAGGAGGAACTGACATCGTGACAGATTTTCCAAGGACAGAGGTCGGCGGTGTTTCGTTGTCTCGACTGCTGATGGGCACGAACTGGTTTCTGGGCTATTCACACACGAGCAAAGCCAAGGACCGTTTTATCAAGAGGTACCAGACCCGCAAGAACATTGCCGAGATACTCACCGTCTTCATGAATGCCGGTATTGACGCAATCATGGGTCCGCCCGAGCCCATTCTGCGCGATGCCATAGCGGACGCACAGGACAGGACCGGTCGTGAAGCCAAACTCATTATCACGCCGCTGTTCAATATTCTGCCCGGGGGCCCGCCGGAAGACGAACCCGAACGGGTGTTCGACAGATGCAAGGAGCTCGGCGCTACGTTCTGCATGCCCCATCAGTGCGTAACCGATCGGCTGATCGACCGGATGCACAACCATATTCGTGATATTGACAGGTACACCGGCATGATTCGTGAGCGGGACATGATCCCCGGCCTGTCAACGCACATGCCGGAGGCCGTGACCATTTCGGACGCCACCGGTGCTGATGTGGAAACCTACATCCAGCTCTACAACGCCGCCGGCTTTCTCATGCAAGTGGAAGCGGACTGGGTGATGCGGATCATCAAGAACGCGAAGAAGCCCGTGATGACCATCAAACCGCTGGCGGCAGGCCGACTCCTTCCTCCCGTGGGCTTGGCGTTCGTCTGGAATACCATTCGGGATCAAGACATGGTTACGATTGGCACCACAACCCCGGACGAGGCGAAAGAGGTGATCGATCTTTCCCTTGATTTCCTGAACCGCCGATTGCCGGACAACGAACTGCAAACCACGAGAAGCAAGAAATCCCTGACCACGGAGTGCTCTGTCAACCTTGAATTGACGGGTTCGATGAGTCAAGCCTAAACTGACGAGTTGTCATTCTGAGCCGGAGCGTAGCGGAGGCGAAGAATCTCGTTGTCAGCAGAACGCACGAGGAACAAAACCGAGATTCTTCGTCGCTCCACTCCTCAGAATGACAGTCCTTCAAAATAAACTTGACAGAGCAAGAGTCCGGCTGACTTCGTGTTGAGCGCCGTCTATACGAAGCAGGGGACTCAGAACGTTGGACAATAAGAATGGAGGCAAGAAAAAAAATGACATTTGACAGACTATTCAGGAATGAGCAACCCATCATCGCGAAGCGAGGCGTTCATCTCGATTTGAAGGGGGTACCTCCGACAGCGGATCGGTTTGTTGAGCTTCTGAGCGTATTCGCAGCCGCACGCTATAATGTCGTTCTAATCGAATGGGAAGATTCGTTTCCATGGGCGGTGGACGAACGATTCCGTAGCGAGACCGCTTACACGCCCGATGATATTCTGCATTTTCGGGAAACCGCCCGCGACTTGGGTCTTGAGTTCATTCCCCTCGTGCAATGTCTGGGTCACATGGAAACCCCCCTAAGTGTTCCCGGCTACGAACAGCTTCGCGAGATCCCTGACGATTCCTCAGCTCTAAACCCGTTGGCCGCCGGCGCGGGCGACTTGATTCAAAAGCTGGCGGATGTCGTGCTGAATCTGAAGCCGGATGGCCGCCATTTCCATCTCGGCGGCGATGAGGCCCGGACTATGGGCAAACCCCCGGCTACCAAGGCCTACATCGATGAACATGGCAAAGGGGCGCTTTACTTACAGCACATCGAACCGATTCTGGACAGTCTCAATGCACGAGGTGTCCGCCCGATCCTGTGGCACGATATGATGATTAACTGGGACAGCGACGCGCTGAAATCACTTGCCGGCAAATGCGATCTCTTGACGTGGGGATACTCAGGACATCCGGACACGACAAATCATCACTTCAACACAAAATACATCAAACGGTTCCGTGACCACCGAATTGCCCTATGGGGTGGAACAGCATACAAGGGAGCTGATGGTCATAATGTGGATCTGCCGAACATCAGACAACGCGGGGAGAATGCGCAAGCGTGGGCTGATATTGCGCGGCGTTTCGGATATGTGGGTGTCATTGCCACGGCATGGAGTCGTTACTCCACCAATAGTGTTCAGTGTGAGCCCATCGATGCCGCATTGGACTCTCTAATCAACATCGGGGTTATCATGCATGATGGTCGGCCGCCGGATGGCGGCATCGATGCCTGTATATCTGCCTTGGAAGAATTGGGTGAAAGGGATCGCTTCGAAGCCTGCAAATCGGCTATGAAGCATCTTGCGGAAGTTCGTCGGCGTGGCTGGCAAGAGATCCAATCACTCCGCGAACAGATTGTGCTTTGCGGGACGGACGCGCGTCGTTGTAGTTCACGCCGTAAGAGCCGGGGTCTCGAGCGTTTGGGCCATACTCTCAAGGAGTCGGAGGTCATAGCAGAAGAAGTCAGGAGAGGTTTTGCCAAACTTGTGGAGCCGATTTGGATTGAAGAATACCTTAATACAAGACTTACGCCTCTTCGTGATGAGCTGTCCGCTCTAAGTTCCGAGGCGGATACGTGAAAGCGATTTTTCCTACAGGAGAATCCACCTGCAAGAAATAGCTGCACCATTTCTTGCAGGTGATTCATGACGTTCGTCCCAGGCCCGCAACATTACCCACCCTTCATCCAAGGCCACTTCCACATTCCGAGGAGGTGGCTTTTTCATTGCAGACCTCAAATGCGGCCATTTTCTCCCTTGACAAAAGAACACTGATTCGTTATACTTCTT
>JAUWMS010000398.1 GCA_030613045.1 Candidatus Latescibacterota bacterium
GCAGATCTCCACCCGGTTAAAGAAATCCTGAGGAGTCCCGGCATTGACCGACTTCAACAACCAGGGGAAGGTTTCGAATTGCCAAGACCCTCCTACCTCCTCGGCGTTCCAATTGTATTGCTCATAGGAGAAATCGACCAAGTAGCCTGCGACCTGATTCATCCGCGTAATCGCATTCGTAACGTAGGTTCTCCGAGTAGCGTGCTCATCCTCATAGACTCCTTGAAATCGGAAGGTAGTTTCGGGGTCCGAGAACCATCCTTCTTCAAACAGGAAAAAGAGCGTGCCCTGTCCTCCGTGGGCAATGGGACCCAAGGCTGTATAGAGCAACTCATAGAGCAACTCGTCTTTATCAGGATATCGATAATACTCAGTCCCGTTGCGTAGCTCTCTGTGGCAAGAAACGATCCCCATCCACTTGTTGGGATTTCCCGTGTTGAGGTTCCTGGACTTGTCCGCGGCAAAGCGCCACGCATCTTCCTGAACTTGAACCGCAGCCTGAGTGCTCGTACCTGTGTTCCAAACATACTTCTCCGTGACCATAAGGCCATCCGCCGAGGCCCAGAGCTTTTGTAAAAACGTGTCAACCGACTGATACGCGGACAGGTTCCCTACAGCGATAATTGCTTTTCCCGGCTTCTCGGAGGCGATCTTGTTGACCACCCAACCCAACTGCTTCCAGTAAGGGAAGCTGCCTCGATAATAATCCTCATGGTTAATCACGTATCCCCAGATCGCATTGGAATAGCCGTCGTTATCATACGAACCGAGGATGGCTTCGGTGTAGCTCTCTGTGGTAGCTTGGTTGTATGAGCTATTATACAACGCCAGATCCCAAAGGCGCTTGTTGGTAGATGGCGCCTTTCGATTATACACTGCCAGAGTCGGCAGGCCGGACCCTCCTATGATCCAATCCAGGACATCGTCCTCCAATGTGAGCGACGACTGCGGCGTAACTATGAGCCTGTTGGCGCCAGTGGCCACGTAGCGCTGCTGGTGCGTTTCATCCCAGTCCGCATAGTCCTGCGGATCCTGCTCCGTGCTTCCGAAGACAGGATGCCAAAACCCAGATAGTGCAGCCATAATAGACCTCCCTTGAAAGATGAGTGGTTGGTGGTACGCCATACGGGCTTTATGCAGGTGACGAAGGGACGGTTTTGATACAAAAAACGGAATTTGTATAGTAGACACACAAGAAGTAGAGTTTGATACAGAAAAAAACGTCCGAACCCATAAAAAATTCGTAAAGTCACCTTTTGCTTTCTTAACGCCTTCTTCGCCTCCGCGGTGTGCCTTTCCCTTTTTTCTTCTTGCTCTTCTCATCCTCCACCAACTCAAAGTCCACCTGCCGCAAGTGCCGATCCACCCGAAGCACCCGTATCCGTACGCGATCGCCCATCCGAAGCCGCTTTGCCGTCCGTCCACCGATCAGGGCATATTGCGCCTCATCCAACTCGTAATAATCGTCCGTCAGGGAACTCACGTGCACCAGGCCCTCCACCAGAAATTTCTCCAACTCCACAAAAAGGCCAAATTTCGTCACGCCGGATATAATCCCCCAAAACTGTTCGCCGATCTTATCCTCCATAAACGCGGCCTGCTTCACCTTCACTGAGGCGCGCTCCGCCTCCACCGCGACCCGCTCCCGTTCCGAGATCCAAACGCCAATCTCCGGCAGCGCCTCCGTCCACCGGGCTTCGCGCTCCGGGGAGATGCCCCCCGGCGAATGCCTCTCCCGCAAAAGCCGGTGCACCACGAGATCGGGATACCGCCGTATCGGAGAGGTAAAATGCGTGTAGAGCGGACACGCCAGTCCGAAATGCCCGCTGTTCTCCGGGGTGTAAACGGCCCGCTTCATCGAGCGCAGCAAAAGCTCGTGCACCAGCGGCTCCTCCCGGTGTCCCGCGACCTCGCTCAAAAAATCCCTCAAATACTTGGGGGAATGCGCCTCTTTGGTATGAAACGCGTATCCCAACGCCCGCACAAAATGCGCAAACGCCTCTAATTTCTCCTGATCCGGCGGTTCGTGGACGCGGTAAAGAAAGGGCGCCTTCGCATCGGCCATGTGACGCGCCACCGTCACGTTGGCCAACAACATAAATGACTCGATCAGACGATGCGTGCTCAAGCGCTCCGCCCGCTGAATATCTATGGGAACGCCCCGTTCGTCCAGCGTCACCTCGGGCTCCGGCAGATCGAAATCTATGGACCCGCGCTGCTTCCTCCGCTCGATCAGTATCTTGCTTAGCCGATCCAACTGTCGGAGCGCATCCGCCACAGGGCCGTCCTCCGCGCCGTCGAGCATCTTCTGGGCCTGTTCATACGTGAGGCGCGCGCCACTGCGGATCACCGAGTCCACGACCTTGTATTCGACCACCTCGCCTTTGGCGTCCAGTTCCATCACCGCGCTCATCGTCAGCCGATCCTCGTCGGGTCTCAGCGAACAAATTTCCGAGGAAAGCCGCTCCGGCAGCATCGGGATCACGCGATCCACGAGATACACGCTCGTTCCCCGCGCCCGCGCCTCCCGATCCAGCGCGCTTTGCTCGGGCACGTAAAAGCTCACGTCCGCAATGTGCACACCCAACAGGACATGTCCATTGTCCAGATTTTTTATCGAGACCGCATCGTCGAAATCCTTCGCATCCTCCGGATCTATCGTGAACACCAGCTCGTCCCGAAAATCCACTCGCCGGGCGATCTCCGCCTTTGGAATTTTTGCGGGCGTGCGTTTCGCTTCGGCGTTGACCTCCTCCGGAAACGCCGTGGGCAGGTCGTAGGATTTGAGGATCGAGAGCACGTCCATCCCCGGATCGTCCGGATGACCCAGGACTTCGAGGACCCGTCCCTCCAGGGTTCCACACGCGGACTCCTGCGTCCCGATCTCCGCAACGACCTTTTGCCCCTTTTGCGCGCCAAGCCGATCCGGCTCCGCGATATGAAGTTCCCACGTGATCCTCGGATCGTCCGGAATTACGCAGCCCCCGCGTCCCTTCGTTTGATACGTTCCGACCACCGAGGTGGATCCGCGCTCCAATATCTCCACGACGCGTCCCTCCGGAGCGCCCGACCTCCGAGGTCTCCCGGACAGTTGAACGCCCACGCGGTCTCCGTGCAGCGCGGTTCCCAGATTCATCGCCCGGACATACACATCCGGCCCGCCTGCATCGCACAGCAAAAAGCCATTCCCGGATCGCGTCACGCTCAGTTGTCCGGTGACTATTTTGGTTTCCTCCGACGCCGCAGCCGCATAGCTTCCGCCTTTGAGCCGGAAGAGCGCGCCTTCCCGTTCCAATTCCCTCAAGGTTTGCCGGAACCGGCCGTACAGTTGAGTGGAGATGCCCATTGCCCGCGCCAACTCTTTTTTCCTCAGCGGACGGTATGCGGGGTCCTTGGTGGCATCCAGAATCTGTGTGCGTAAATCCGACATGGTTTTCTCCTCTGACCTCTGGCCTTTACCAGGAAATATTTTTGTAATGTCTTGCTACGGAATGAATTCCAAAGTGGGAGTTTTTCTCTCGTTCCCACGCTCTGCGTGGGATGCGCAGTGCGAAAAACGAGGGCGCATCCTTGGGAACGGCCTATTTGACGCTCTGCGTCACCAAGCCAACGATACTTCCAACAGCCCCTGCTC
>JAUWMS010000042.1 GCA_030613045.1 Candidatus Latescibacterota bacterium
TTTGAAGCACGCATGCACCCCTTTTCTGATTTAACCGGAGGTCTTATGAAACGCTTTCATTTTACCTCGTTGAGAATGCCGATTGTGGGGCTTCTTCTCGTAGTCGTAGGAGCCTATTCGGTTGTGAGTTATGCTCGGAAGGTCAAGGAGGGCAAACTGCATACATTATTTGTCGGCCCTTCCGAAGTGCCCGAAGTCCCAGACCGGCCTTACACCGTCCGCTCGGAGTCCGATCTGCGGGCATACACGGCCGCCGAACACGAAGCGCCCTCCGACGCGCCTGAGACCGAGATGCCCTTTCCCGACAAGGCCAAACAGGCTGATGTGGCGTGGATCGAGGGAGCCACGCGCGAGCAGTTCGAGGCGATGCGGCAGGAGCGGAGGAAGGTGGACGCCGCGACCGGCGCTACACAGCGGGAGGATCGTCTGCGGTGGCGCGACGCGTATCGCGAGCGCGTCCCCTCGCGCGTGCTGTGGATTTCCTATCCACCCGACCACGCGGTATTCCCCCCCAATCTCTGCGAGCCCCGCGTGGAGTGGGACGATGCAATCAACGATCTCTGGCAGGTCACGGTGGGAGTCACCGGAACCGCCGTGGAGCACAAATTTATCACGACGGAGCGACAGTGGCATTTTCCCAAAAAGCTATGGCGTATCGTCCGGGAAAACGCGGTGACGCGCGACGCATGGATACAAATCAAAGGGGTGCAGCGCCCGGACGAAGACCCGAAAAAAGCCCTGAAAATTCAGGCCGCACCGGTCGTGCATTTCCGAATCTCGCAGCATCCGGCGGACGATTACGTGGTGTACCGATTGGTCGTCCCTCAGTTTCAGGCGCAGAAAACCCCGGATACGTTCATCCGGGCCCTCCGATCTTTTGAGCAAAAGCCGTTTCTCGCCACGCGCCAACGCTATTGTTTCAGTTGTCACACCTTCTCCTCCAAGCGGGGAACGGACGGCATGATGTCCATTAAGATGCGTCTTAGCGTGGGCGAAAAGAAACCCGTCGGACTCGGCATCGTGGATATGGCTTCGGGAAAGGGCTGGAAAGCGCAATTCCCATTCGAGCGCAAGGGCTTTACGTACATGGACTGGAACCGAACGGGGGACCAACTCGTCATTTCCGCGAACCAGGCGTTCAGCTCTTCGAGACCCCTGATCCACGAAACCCAGGAGTTGGAGTACAGCGGGTCCGACATTGCGGTCTATGATCTTTCTCGGGATCGGGTCGCGTTAGTACCCGGAGCGAGCGCGCCGGATCTGCTCGAGCTTTATCCCGCCTGGACGCCGGACGATCAGCGCATTGTGTTTTCGAGGGTGCAGGCCGGCGTGAGCGTGCGCTTGATGCAATTCGATCTGTACGTGGTGGATTACGCCGAAGGGAAGGGCGGCATTCCGGTGGCCTTAGAAGGCGCTTCGAACAATGGGAAAAGCAATTACTTCGCGCGTTTCTCGCCGGATGGAAAATGGCTGTCCTTCTGCATGGCGGATCAAGGTTCTTTGATCGAACCCTCCAGCGATCTTTATGTGCTCCCCGCCGATCTTCAAGGCCCGGCGCATCGGTTGGAATGCAATGCGGAGTCCGCCGCGGACTCCTGGCACAGTTGGTCCTCCAACAGCCGGTGGCTGATCTTTACGAGCAAGCGGGACGATGGCGTCTTTGCCCGGTGGTATCTGACGGAGATAGACGCGGAAGGCCACGCCTCCCCCGCGGTGCGTTTGCCGCTTGAAAAGCCGCCTTTAGAGTGCTTCAATCTCCCGGAATTTCTGAATGAAAGACCGCGGGTTTCCGAACGGCAGATCTTCGAAGTGGTTCGGGCCGAATCGCCGACGAAAAACATAAAAAGTGAGAAAGTGAAGAAATCGGAAAGCGAGAAAGTGGGAAAGTGAAGAAATCGGAAAGTGGGAAAGTGAGAAAGTGAGAAAGTGGGAGGCGCTTGCACCTGGTTTATCCGCAAGTTCGGAATTTCACGCTCGCCTTCGGGCTTTGTTCAAACCTCCTCGAAAGCCAACGTGGATTATTCACAAGTCTTGGGTGATGCGCCCCGGCTTCAGGCTTTTTCTTGAAAAACAGCCTGTTGAAACCGAAACTCCAAAATACGTTGCTGCACAAACAGCAAAAAAGGATTTTGGGGAAATTTGTGAATCATGCAGGGGAGATGTCCCGTCAGGGACAGGATATTTATAGCATTCGAAATAGCCGAAAACCTTCCCAAGTCCCGTAAGGGACGAAATATCTACGGAAGACGCATAATGACGTAAGGTGCATTCGGAAAAATATTGGACAAATATGCAGTCCCTACGGGACTGTGAAATGTTCTTCTTGGATTGTTTTGCTATAGATATTTTGCCCCTGACGGGACAGAAACCTGAATTATCCGCAAGTCTTGGATAATGCGCACCGGCTTCAGACTTTTCTTAAAAAATTGCGTTTTGAAGCCGGAAATCCAAAACACCCTGCTGCACAAGAGCAAAGAAGGATTTCGGGCGAATTTGTGAATCACGCAGGTTAAATGAGCGAAAAAATTTGAATCTCAGTGTTTTTTCTCACTTTCTCACTTTCTCACCGTCACACTTTTTATGTTTGCCTCTTGGAAAGCGCATCACAATGATCCCCAAAATGTTCACAAAACACCCCCTCGTCTCCATGGCGACGCTGCTTGCCGTGGGACTTCTGATCACTTCAGGCGGCAGCCTGCTCGCGCCCACCTTCATCGCGCACGAGGAGAGCGTGCTCAGGCTGCCGTTGTTGTCCTCGTGGAAAAACCTGCCCCTCATCTTCTCCCGCGATTTTCTGATGTTCACCGACGGCCAGTTTCGCCCGATGAGCTACGCGCTGCTGGCTGCGGTCCGCACGTTTGTCCCCGTGGAAAACGTCCTCTTCTGGCACCTTTGGCTATTGGCCTTTCATGGATTGAATGCGCTCCTGATTTTCGTCCTCGTCCGACGCTTTTCAAAACATCCGTGGAGCGCCGTCCTGGCTGCGGCGGTCTTTGCGCTGCATCCCCTATCCTCGCTCGTGATAAACGACATCAACGCCTTCCACTACGTGCTCGGATTGACGTTTTATCTCGGCGCGCTCTGCTCTTTTCTGTCATTCGCGGACACACGGCGGAGGAGAGCCTACGTAGCGGCGGTAATTTTGTTCGTTCTGGGATTGTTCACGTCCAAGATCGTGTGCACGCTTCCCCTCGTTTTGGCGGCCTGCGAACTCCTTTATCGGCGGACGAAAACGCGCACCGTACTCGGACGCCTCCTGCCCTTTGTCGTCCTACCTCTGTTGCTTTCCCCGTTGTGGTGGGGATACAAGCCCCATCCGCTTTATTTCAAAACAACCGAATTCCCTCCCGGCGCGGGCTGGTACAGTTTTTTCTCCGTAGTCGGTGCCACGGGCTGGTATCTCAAAGGCCTGCTCTTTGGATGGAACCTTCCGGTGGTGCTGCACGAATCCGTCGGACGCATTCTCCGCCCTATGCACTTGCGGTTCCTGATTTGGGCGTTGGTTGATCTGGGGGTGCTGATCGGAGCGGGATGGGCGCTACGCCGGAAGCGATGGGCCGGTTTGGGCGTCGTGCTGATCTTTGCGGGAATGCTTCCTTTTGCCTCCAGTCTCTGGAACGGCGTGGAGGAGTGGGCTTCCTGGTTCTATTTATATGTCCCCGTGGCGGGATTTGCCATGCTGGTCGGAAGCCTGGCCGACGGCTTGTGTTCTTTTCTCCGGCGAAATGGGCGCGCGGCGGGGCTGATGCTGTTGGGTCTGCTCGGACTTTATTACGGGATCGGGCAGACGCGTCTCAATCTTGCTTCGCGTTCGGCGGTGGACTATTGGGAACGTGTGCTGCGGATCAACCCCAAAAGCGAGATCGCTTCTCTGAAGTTGGGCAAGGCGCTTCTGGAACGAGGAGAGATCGAGGAGGCGCTCGGCTTCCTGTTTTCGCCCGTAGTGGCCCAAATCCAGAATGCGTCTCTCGAAATGAGCCGATATTACAGCGCTCAAGGGGATAATCCGGCGGCCGTCATCCATCTCATGATGGCGGCGCGTGAGGAAACGGGACTCCAGTTTCAGCATTACGAGCGGGCCGCGGCGGAGGTGCTCTGCAACGCAGGCGCTCCGGAGTATGCGCAGGAGGCCCTGGGAAGGAGCCTGATGGCCAATCCCTACAATCTTTCGGCGATGGAGCAATTGGCCCGGATCTGGGTGCGCAAGGGACACGTGGCGGCGGCGGAGCGGTTGGCCGAACGCGCGCGGGAAATTGCGCCGTCTCATCCGGAGACCGCTCGGATGGGAGCAATGATCGAGCACGCACGAATAGCTTCCGAAGCTTCCCAAACGCCGGAGGTGATCCATCCTCCGGAGCCGGACTGGCTGCGATACGTCACGGAAAGTACCCGGACCCCTCGGTTGCGCCGGGAAATCGTTCAAATCAGCGAACGCTATCCGAACGATCCCGTGATCCAAATGGAGGCCGGAATCTGTCTCGTGCAGGACGGTCGGCCCGCCCGCGCATTGCCCAAGCTCACCTTTGCCACGAAGTCGCTTTCTTCCTACTCTCACGCATGGGCGATGAAATGCTGGGCCGCGTCGAAGGCAGAAATTTTCGAGGAAGCTGAATACGCAGGCCAGCGCGCGCTCGAACTGGATCCGAAAAGCCCGGCGGTGCACAATACCCTGGGGCTGATGTTCAGCAGTCTCGCGAACCGACAGCGGGATCGAGCGGCCCACAAGCAAAAACTCGATCAGGCGATCCGGCACTACCACCGGGCGCTCGCTATCCAGCCGAGCTACGCCCAGGCGCACAATAATCTGGGCATGGCCCTCGACGATCAGGGAAACTTTGACGAAGCGATCCAGCATTACCGGCAGGCTCTGCGCATCAAGCCGAACTACGCCCAAGCGCACAATAATCTGGGGATCACGCTCGACAACCAGGGCAAATCGGGCGAGGCCATCGAGCACTATGAGCAGGCCCTGCGCATCCGACCGGACTACGCCAAGGCGCACAATAATCTGGGAATTGCGCTGTCCGAAGAGGGCAGGCTCGACGAGGCCATCGGGCATTACGAGCAGGCCCTGCGCATTCAACCGGACTATGCCAACGCACACAATAACCTCGGCGTGGCCCTCGCCCGGCAGGGCAAAGCCAAGGACGCCATTGCCCATCTCCGGCAAGCCCTGCGCGTCCAGCCAAACGCCACCAGAGCCTGGGACAACTTGGGCAGCCTGCTGATGATGGGACGAAGCAGCTTCGGAGCGTCCATCCGCGTCCTTCGGGAAGCATTGGCGTGCGCGCCGGACCACCTCGGCGTGACGGTCAATCTGGCCTATCTGCTGGCCGCGTGCCCGGAGTCAAATCTGCGCAACGGGCCTCAAGCTATCCAATTGGCCGAACGCGCGTGTCAGGCCACGGCATACAGAAACCCTCAGGCCTTAGACGCCCTCGCCGCCGCTTATGCCGAAACAGGACGTTTCGACGAAGCCGTTCGGAAGGCCGATCAAGCCCTTCAGATCGCCGGCTCGTCGAGGCATGCCAAGCTGGGCAAGCAGATCCAAGCGCGGCGGAATCTGTATAAGGCGCGTCGGAAATATCGGATGATGCCAATGCACAATGAATAATGGAAATAGGCACTGGTCATTAGGCATTAGTCGCCGTCACCTCCCTCTTGCCTATTGCCCAATCACCAATCCTCACTCACCCCAGGAGAAAATCATGCACAGACTCACGATCCCGATCATCCTTTCGATGCTCACGCTGACCTTCTCAGGCTGTGGCCGCACAGACGATCTCGTTGTGGCAAAGATCGGGGAGAAGAAAATCACCGTCCGTGCGTTCAAGGAATTCGTCGCCAAACTCCCTGCATCTCAGCAAGCCACCAAGGGGGACATCGAGAAAGTCAGAGCAAACCTTCAGGTCCTCATAGACCGGGAACTGATGATGCTCGAGGCCAGAAACCGGGGATTGGACACCACCCGCGCGGTAACGGAACCGCTGAAAGGGGCAAAGCAGGCGCTCGTGATGCGGGCGCTCTACGAAAGGGAAACCAGCGAAACACCGACATTTCCGGAAACGGAAATGCGGGCCTACTTCGAACGGAAAAAATTCGGAGAGGAGATTCGACTGAGTCGCATCGTAGTCGAAACTCGGGAGGAAGCCCGGGCGATATGCGAGCAATTGAAACAAGGCGCGAATTTCTCCGAACTGGCGCGGAACAAATCAGCGGACAAAAAACACGCTCAGCAGGGCGGAGATGTGGGATGGTGGTCCATAGAGAATTTGCCCGGCCCCATCCGTTCCCAGGTCATCCCTTTGAAGATAGGGGAAATCACTGAGCCTCTCAGTTGGAAAACACAATTCCTCGTGCATATCGTAACGGGCAAACGAAGCGGCGCGTTCGAGGAATGGAAAAAAGAAATTGTCCGCGGCATGAAAGCGGAGTGGGAGCAGAAACGATGGAACGAGTACGTGGAGGAAGTCAAAACGAGCTATCGGATGACCCTTGAAGATGCCGCACTGAGCGCGCTGCTCACGTGGGCCAAAACATCCGGCCCGTCCGCCCAGCCCCCTCCGGAACTCTCGGATCGCCCGCTCGCAACATTCAAAGGGGGCGCGGTCTCGGTAAGCGATTATTTGAAGGGGACGTACATTCGTGCGCTTGCCGCTTCCTGGGCCGACAGCGTCAAAACGAGAAACATGCTCGAACAGATGGTGATCCAAAGCGAACTGATGGTGCGGGAGATCCGCCAAAGAAAGATTGACCTGGATCCGTCTGTCCTCGCCGACCTTAAGAACAGAAAAGAGAAGCGGATGGCCGAGGAACTTCGGCGCATCGAGGTGATGGAGAAAGTGGAAGCAACCGAGGAAGAAGCCAGACAATTTTACGAAGCGCATCCCTCCCTGTATTTCCTGCCTGCCAAGGTGACGGGGGTAGAGGTTCTGCTGGAGACCAGAGAGGAGGCCGAACGGATTCTGAAACTGGCACAGGAAGGCGCAAATCTAAGAGAGCTTGCAGAGCAGCATTCCGTCCGGGCAAAAGACCAGTTTGGAAGAAGAGGCGTCTTCCGGTTCTTCCCTTACCAGAAGGAACTCTACGGAGGGGAATTGGTGGAGAAAGCCTTCGAGGCCAAAATCGGGGAACTCACCGGCCCTGTAAAATCCACGAAGGGCGGGTACTCTGTCTTTAAGGTCCTGTCCGGGGAGGCGGCGAGGTATGAGCCTTTTGAAGAAGCCAAACCCCGGGCCATAGGCGCCGCCCGCCATCAGAATGGAGAGGTGCTTTTCCGGAAATTTATGCGCACCCTGAAGGAACAGTACGCCGATCAGATTGTGGTGGATGAGGAGCAACTCGTTCGGGCCGCGGAGGAATTGCCTGAGCCTGAGCCGCCGTCTTCTAAAGATACGATTTCGGATTGAAACCCCGAAATCCACAATCACCAGAGCCACTTGCAAAACGTTCCTCAGATGAGATTGCTTCGGCACTTCGTGTCTCGCAATGACAATAATAGAGTCGTTTTGTCGTTGCGAGCGGAGTTGTGTCCCCTCGTTTTTCGGGCTTTTGCATGTGGCTGACCATAAAAAAACCAAGAAGCCAGGAGGGAAGACTGTTGGGTCTTGCTTTTCTCCTGGCTTCTTGGTTTCCTCATTAAAAACGGGAATTAATCCTTTTACGGATACTTACGATGATCTTGCGCTCGCCCGGAGCACCTGCGTAACCAGATTGACGGTAAAAGCGATGAGGAGCAAAACAATGCCCAGCGCGATGCCCAGCCCGAACTTCCCCTTGCCCGTCTCCAGCGCAATGGCGGTGGTCATCGTTCGGGTAGTCCCCCGGATATTGCCTCCCAACATCATGGCGCAGCCCACTTCCGCGACGACGCGTCCGAAACCGGCCATCACGGAAGCCAATATCCCGAACCGCGCCTCCCGCATAATCGTCCACGAAGCCTGCACGGGACTGGCTCCCAAAGCCAAAGCCGTCCGCCGGGCGCGGGGATCCACCGCCTGCGTGGCCGAGAGGGACAGCGCGGCGATGATCGGAAACGCGAGGATCACCTCGCCGATCACCATCGCCTTCGGAGTATAGAGCAATCCCAGCACTCCCAATGCGCCCCGGCGCGAGAGCAGCGCATAGACCACCAACCCTACCGTCACCGTAGGAAGCGCCATAAGGGTATTCAATACGGTCACCACCAATGATTTGCCGAAAAAACTCCGGATGCCGAGGAACAATCCGAACGGAATCCCGAAAACACAGGCCAAGGCGATCGCCGTCGCGGAAACCCGGAGCGACACGCCCACCGCGCTCAACATTTCCCGGTCCATAGCGCTGATCAGCCGGAACGCCTGAGACACCCCTTCCGAGAGATAATCCATGCCGCTTCCCCCTTCCCCTCCCCCTTGCCTGAATTGCCTAAATTGCCAGGATTGCCAGGATTGTCTAAATTGTCCTGAAGGCTATACCATAGGGGGGAGGCAATTTTTGAACTCTTTGAAATTTTGGCAATTTTGGCAATTCTATGGTTTTCTTCGCGGCTTTGCGGTGCGATTTATGGCCATCGGATGGAACAACGTCTCGTTCCCGACCCTAAAATCCGCAATGATCCGCTGTCCCTCCTGAGAGGTCATCCATCCGATCAGGGCCATAGCGAGCACATACCGCGCGTGCGGATGCCGGGCCGGATCCACCGCGATGATGCCGTACGGATTGAAGAGCCGCCGGTCTCCCTCGGAAAGGACGACCAGTTCCACTCTTCCCCGATAGGCCAGGAACGTGCCCCGATCCGTCAAGGTATAGCCGCGCTTCTCGTCCGCTATAAGCAGCGTGGGCCCCATGCCCTGTCCGCTTTCGAGATACCAGCTTCCATCCGGGGTGATCCCCGCCGCCTTCCACAGCGCCTTCTCCTTCTTATGCGTGCCCGAATCGTCCCCGCGCGATAGGAACGGCGCACCCTTCGCGGAGATCGCGATCAGGGCGGCAACAACGTCCGGAAGCCCGCTGATCCCGGCCGGATCGGTCCGGGGGCCTGCCAGCACAAAATCATTGTACATTACATCCCGGCGATTCACCCCGAATCCGTCCGCCACAAAGCGATCCTCCGCCTCCCGCGCATGCACGAGCACCGCATCCACGTCCCCATTTTCGCCGAGCTTCAGCGCCTTGCCCGTGCCCACCGCGATCACATCCACCTGCACTCCAAATCGCTTTTCGAACGGAGGCAGAAGCGCTTCCAGCAAACCCGAATTATCCGTGCTGGTCGTCGTCGCCAGCTTGATCCGCTCCTGAGTATATGCGGTCGAGCAGATCGCCATCAAAAGGATCCATACCAAAATCCATGTTTTTCTAAACATCTTCCCTCTCTTCTCCCCTATTCCGCTCCCTCTCACAACTTCCAAAAACGCATCCAGAGACCGTAACGACCTCGGAGGAGTTCCGGGGACCGTTCTAAGTGGATGGACAAAATTAAACTGCAATTTCACCGCAAAGACGCAAAGGACGCAAAGAAACCCCCCAGGCAAGGGTTTGAAGTGCTCTGCGCTCTCCGCGTCTCTGCGGTGAGCATAAGAAAATAAGATCTTGTCCAGATACCTACATCTTGCGTTTTACGCTTTGTTATCCGTGTTCATTCGTGTTTATCCGTGTCCCATTCCTCCCATACCTCAAGCCATCTTTCGCATCAATCCCACCACTTTCCCCGCGATCCGGAATGCCTCCGAAGACCCATCCACCACGATGGGCAAATAGGCTTCGTTTTCCGGCATCAACACGACCCGTTCCTCCTCCGGAAGATAGCGTTTCACCGTGGCTTCCTCTCCGATGACCGCGACCACAATATCGCCCCGCAGGGCCTGGAGCTGGTGATGGGCGAAGACGTAGTCGCCGTCTAGGATTCCCGCATCCTTCATGCTGTCTCCGTGCACCCGCAGCGCGAAAACCTCGTCCGAAGGAACCAGCGTGCGATCCACGGCCAACGTGCCTTCCACGTTCTCCAGCGCGAGAATGGGTGCTCCGGCGGCCACCCGACCGAGGATCGGCACATTTCGAATCTCGGTCATCAGAATTTTTCGCTCCACATAATCCGTCAGCTCGATGCCGCGCGAACGCTTATGATGGCGTTTGATGTAGCCTTTCTTCACCAGGGCCTCCAGGACAGAGCGCACCCCATTGGTGGAGGTGATCCCGAATTCCACGCCGATCTCCCGAATCGTGGGCGGAACCCCTTGCTGCACGATGGTATCCACGATAAAATCATAGATTTCCCGCTGCCGGGCAGTCAAGTCTTTGCGCATGGGAATTCCTCCCCTCCATCAATCGGAATGGTCACGGCTTGCGGCCCTTCGCCCCGCGTCCTTCGGTCCCTGCTTTTTTA
>JAUWMS010000265.1 GCA_030613045.1 Candidatus Latescibacterota bacterium
AGTTGAATCTTGTAATTTTCAGCGATGGCGGCGGAGTTCAACGCCACCATCATCAGAGGGCTTCACTCCGTTTTGACGATCCCTTCTAACTTCCTACGTAATTCTCCAAGATCTTTGGACTTAAAGTCATGCTTGGTTTTCTCGAGGACGCCGACCGTCTCCGAGAGGGCATCCGTCAGCTCGGGTAATCTGGGGCAATGCAGCAGGTGACATACTTCCTGGCCCTCGAGGTTATGCATGGCGATGGACTGCGTCAGATGTTTCAGGTCCGACATGGAACCGACGATGTTTTGAAACGTAAGCTCGAGAAAAGTATCCACCGGTGCGGAGGAGGTCTGGGAAGCGGGAGAGATTTTCAGGACCTCCTCGATGCTCGTCAGCTCCTTGAGCCAATCCCGCAAACGTTGTTGGGTGGTGCGGACGGCGCGATAGACCCGGAAGCTATCCGTCGAACGCCGCACCTGCGCCAGCAATTCGTCGAACTCAATCGGCTTGACCATGTAAGCCGCCACCGGCAGTTGAATGGACTGGATCGCAGAACCCAGCGAAGGATAGCCCGTCACGAGGATGACCGGCATGCCTTCGGCCATACGCGGCAGTTCCTGGATGAACTCCAGTTCCGCGTTGCCCGGCATTTTGATGTCCGCGATCAGGAGGTCGTACTCGTCCGCGCGAAGCATCTCGCCCGCGGTGGCGGCATCCGGAGCGCAATCGCACGTATACCCTTCTCGGCGCAACAGGTCGGCTGTCGAAAACAAAAATGTCTCATCGTCGTCCGCGATCAGGATTCGGCCCAACTCAGCCAAGCTGTGCCTCCTTTCTCACTCCATCGAAGGGCTGTGCCTTTTCCATAAATTCCCTTATGTTGGGAAAGTCAGTGGGCAAAATTAAACTACCCTTTCACCGCAGAGGGCGCAGAGAAAACCCACGGGAAGGGTTTCACCTCGTCCTCTCGTTCCCACGCAGGGGTGTGCGAACGAGTCCAAGCGTAAAGACGAGTTCAAAGGCAGGATGAGGATGGGTCTCCTCTCCAGGTTGGGGTAAGGGTTGGGGAACCCGGAGGATGAACTTCATCCTCACCTGCCAAATAAAAAAGGCACAACCGGGCCCATCCCTATAGAAAGGATGAACCGATTGTGCCTTCAACTTGCAGGCCCTTTGTCCTGCACGCTAAGACGAGACACACACATTGTGCCTCTGTAACCCGATTATATTCTCAATGCAAATACTAAAACAGCACCCCCCCCTCTGTTCACAGTGCGCCGCATTTCGCACCTTCAGAAAGCTACCCCCCCTCAAAGCCAGCTGACTCGCCGCGCAGCTCGCGAGCCGTCCGTCTTATCCCTTCCGCCTTTTTTCTCTGGCCCTCGATGGCATAGGACAAAGCCAAATACGCCATACTGTTCAGCATATCCCGCATCGCCTCAAACGGCAACGCCTGTTCTGTTGCTCGACCGGACATCACATCCCTTCCTCTTTCCCCGAAGCATCCCTAAGACACAGATTCAACATCGAAGGACACTGAAGCGCCCCGAAAAAAATCTAAGATTGTGCACGTTACGTCACGTTATGCCCAAGTTGCAAGCAAATCGTATGCCAGCGTCTCTACATATCGCCTCTGCTCTCCTGAATAGCCGGATGGAGCAGTCTGGTATTTGTGTGAAAATTTCTTCTTTCACTGCCTGTCCGGTCCGCACCCTTTCGTGGAAAGAAAAGAAGCAAGTAAGAATTTCCCATTCCCCCCGATGAAGCCAGGAATTTTTTTTCGTCGTACCATGCGGCTTGCAGTCCGGACAAAATAATAGCCTATCCGAGAACTTCACTCTCGTCCGTGTCATGCTGAGTGCAACGAAGCATCTCACCAATCTAAAAACGAGATTCTTCACTCCGTTCAGAATGACAATGAAAGAGGATAAAGCTGATTTTCGGATAGGCTCTAAGTCCATCACGGCATCAAACCTCCCGCGGGTTTTGGAGCCTGCGGGAGGTTGCTCACCCTGTAGCTCCTCCATTTCGCCCCGTGCGGACGATCCCTTCCAGCTTCTTCCGCAGCTCCCCAAGATCTTTGGACTTGAAGGCATGCCTGGTCTTTTCGAGGACGCTGACCGTCTCCGACAGGGCGTTCGACAGCTCGGTTAATCTGGGACAATGGAGCAGGTGACATACTTCCTGGCCCTCGAGGTTATGCATGGCGATGGACTGCGTCAGATGTTTCAGGTCCGACATGGAACCGACGATGTTTTGAAACGTGAGTTCGAGAAAAGTATCCACCGGTGCGGAGGATGCCTGAGCGGGAGAGGCTTTCAGTACCTCCTCGATGCTCGTCAGTTTCTTGAGCCAATCCCGCAAACGTTGTTGGGTGGTGCGGACGGCTCGATAGACCCGGAAGGTTTCCGTCGAACGCCGCACCTGCGCCAGCAATTCGTCGAACTCAATCGGCTTGACCATGTAAGCCGCCACCGGCAGTTGAATGGACTCGATCGCGGAACCCAGCGAAGGATAGCCCGTCACGAGGATGACCGGCATCCCTTCGGCTATACCCGGCAACTCCTGGATGAACTCCAGTTTCGCGTTGCCTGGCATTTTGATGTCCGCGATCAGCAGGTCGTATTCGTTCGCGCGAAGCAGCTCGGCTGCACTCGTGGCATCCGGAGCGCAATCGCATTGGTACCCTTGCTTGCGTAACAAATCGGCTGTCGAGTTTAGAAAGGTCTCTTCATCGTCGGCAATGAGAATTCGACTCCATTCAGCCATGCTATACTCTCCTTTCACATCCTGTTGAAAGGTAGTGTAATATTGAACACGGTTCCCTGGCCTGCGGTGCTTTCAAAATCCAGGGACCCTCCCAGGGATTCCACGATGTTTTTGGAAACCGAAAGACCGAGACCCAACCCGCCCGTCTTCAGCCCATTCTTTGTCGTAAAAAACGGCTCGAATATCTGAGAACCCACTTCTTCCGGAATGCCGCGGCCTTGATCGGAAACCGTGAGCGTCAAAAGCTCCTCAGCCAGCGCTGCGGCGATCCGGACTACCCCGCCCGGCGGCGAGGCTTCGATGGCATTCTGGAGCACGTTGTATAATATCTGCCGAAATAAGGCCTCCGGTATAACTACGAGGGCAGAGACATCGCCGGTATCCGCCTCGAGGGTCGCCTCATACTCGCGGCAGCTCGCCTCTAACAGGGCCATGACGTCGAGGATGGCCTCATCGAGTGAAAACTCGCGCGACGCCTCCCGGTCGGGGCGGTACAGGTCGAACATCTGACGCACGATGCGGGCGATCCGATCGATCTCCTTCTCGATCCGGCCCACGTATTCGTAATAGGGATAATCCTCGGAGATGGCGTCCTTGATCAACAGAAACGAGTTCTTGATGCCCGCCAGGGGATTGTTGATCTCGTGGGCAATGCGGGCGGCCATGCGACCCGCGGCGGCTAACTTCTCGTTCTCGACTTGCTGCCGTTCCAGCTCCTGGATGCGTGCCATGCGCGCTTGAACCAGTTTCTCCAACTCCTCGTTGTAGCGACGAATTTGCTCCTCCGCCTGCACCCGCCCCTCTTCCAATTCCATATTGCGGAGCGCAATCCCGATATCCCCAGCCACCTCCTTCAAAAGTCCCTTTTCCTCTTCGTCTATAAGGACATCGGAGGTGGACAATACGGCAAGCACCCCGAACAGTCTGTCCGTGTATTCCACACGGATGATCGCAACGTCCTTGCCGGTACGCGCGTTTCTGAAAAAGCAATCTTCGCACGCTCCGGAGTTCTCCACGACCACGGGAGGGGTTTTCTGAGTGAGTGCATTTTTGATGCAAGGGGGATGATCGCCCCCCATTACGTGCTCGCAGAAATTGGGTACATCTTCCCCGAAACCGGAACCCACCACCGTGGCAAAGGTTTTGTCCTCCTTCAAGACTCCGAGCCATGCCGCCTCGTAGCCTCGTGCCTCTATCAGAATATCACAGACTTTCTGGAGCAGGCGGTCCCGGTCCCTCTCCGCTACAATCAACTGGTTGACATTCCGGATGGCTTTGAGGACACTGTTCTGGTGCTCGACGCGCTCCTCCGCTCGTACCAGCTCGCGGTTGGTTTCTCTCAGTTCCTTCGTTCGATGGACCACCTCTCGCTCCAAAGAGCGTGACCAGTGATACGAGACTACAAAAAGGGATCCTCCCCCTAGAATCAGTATCAGGATCACAAACCCCAAGGTAACCTGGTCGGAGCGTTTTGTCGTTTCAATGATTCGTTCCACTTCGTGGACCGGAGCGCACACGGCCACGGACCAGATGGCGCCATTGATATGCACGGGTGCGTACGCGACCAGTTTTTCAATCTTCCCTCTCTGTCCCCGGTGCCAGCCGGAAACGTAGCGACCTGTGCCTTCCTCCCCAGCCATCATCTTCCGCTGGATTTGTTCAATGGCTTCGTAGGAAAGGTCGGGGTTCCGCTCCTTTCGCACCTCAAAGGCATTCCGACCGGCGAATTCTTCCTCTTGATGGACTACGAACATCCCATCCTCGCTTAACAGATAGGCGTAGCCGGTCTCCCCCGATACGATGGTGAAGATGAAGTCACGAGCAATAATGCACTGATCCAAAGAGCCTATTAGCACCCCCTGAAATTCGTCTGGTTCCGGTTTGTCAGGGCCAATCGGCACGGAAATGATACCGGTCATATCCCCAACGCCTACGGTCTCCGACCTCGTTGTCAGATAGATCGGCACAGCAATTCGGAGCCGTCTCTCCCCCTGTTCGTTGATCGTCATCCCACAGATGCCAATGTGTCCGGTTTCCCTGGCCTCGTGAAAGAAGCTTTCCTCGCTGTAATCCCTGCCGATCAGTGTTCTCCGCCAATCCTCAAAAGGATAGATGAAGCGCAGGACTCCATTGCTGTCCAACAGTCGTATGGAAGTTCTCGGCGGGAAGCCCCAATAGACGTGCTGGATGCATTGCAGGCATTCAGGGCTCATCTGCTGGATGCTGGGCAATTTCGTCAACGCGGACACGGCGTTGCTTACTTCCGTGTCGTCGGCTTCGCTGCCGGTGGCCGCCGCACGGGCCAGGCTC
>JAUWMS010000364.1 GCA_030613045.1 Candidatus Latescibacterota bacterium
GAGCCTGCTTCGCCTCGTCGTAATCGAAAGTGCGGGTCATCGCGCCACCCCGCGCCACAGGTCTTCGCTCCGATCCAAAGACCGCCGCCAGATTGAACACATACTCCACCACCGGAATGCCTTCCCCACCGACGATCTCAATGGATTGGCACACATCCGCGATCTCCTGCTTCCGCTCCGGCCTGCCGAGGCGGATATTCCAGTGCTGGGTGCCCACCCCTTGAGGGAGCAAACCCACTCCGATCCGAAGGCCGTAAGCCTCCACCCGCTTCTTCGCCTTCAATAGCTTCGGACGCTGCACCGGACCTCGCTGATGCTCATCCATAAACTCTCCCAAAGGTACCATAAAATGCGTTGCGCCAAACTGCTTCGCAAACAGCAAAGTATCCTCCGAAAAATCCACTGCCATGCAAGTCAGCTTCATAGAACGTCTCCCGATGATGGTGATTGGTAATTGGTGATTGGTGGCGCACACTGCTCCCGCTGATCTCCGACCTCTGACCTCCGACCTCCGACCTCTGGCTCCCGACTCCTGGCTTCCAACCTCCGTTTTACGTTTCACGTTTTACGTTTCACGGGAAGCCGCCGCATCCGCCTCCTTCCCCAGCTTCCGGATCTCCTGCCGTTGTCCCTCGGAGAGCGGACAGCGATTCTCCGCGTTGGCGAAAAGGTCGCGCGCCCGGGCTCTGGCCTGCTCGATCATGTCGGATGGATGTGCGGCCCAGGCCAATGGAACGCGGTGATCCATAAAGGCCGGAATCCAGGACTCCTCGCGGAAAAAGCGGGCCGTGTGGTCGGTCTCCAGAAAAAAGGCGCCGCGCGGAGCGGTGGACAGCAGCGTGTCCATCCCCACGTGCTCGTCGTCCGCGACCACCTCCCGGAAAAGATGGCGGAAATAAAGCCCCATCTCGTAGTCCAGAACGAGCTGCACCGGACTGCCCACGTCGCTGTATGCGAGACATCCTATGCCCAGCGTTCTAAGTCCGGCGGCGGTATTGAAGGCCGCGGCCAGCGCCTTCTCATACACGGACTGAGGAGAGACGGTCTGCGCGCCCACGCCCATAAGCACGATGCGGGGGGTCCTTCCGAAGAGGTAGGCGTCCATCTCCGATCCGGCCAGAATGTGCAAAGCCAGGTCCGGCCCGGATTGCCGGTGGCTGGCATGCTTCATATCAATCATGGTAGAGGGGGGCGTGATCTCGTGGGTCAGATCGTCCACGGCCAATCGCATGGCACACAAAGCCAGCGACTCGGCGGTGTTCTGCACCAAGCTCCCCGCAATGGTGACGGGTCCCGCTCCGCCGGCCACGGGCATATGGCCGAAAACGATGGGCGTTCCGAGAAGCCGCCGGGCCTCCATCGCAATCTCGATGTTCTCTCTCGTGAGCATGAAGGGGGAATTGACCCAGCATTTCGTGGCGAAGACCGGGTCCCGCCTGACCTCCTCCATGGAGCCTTTGGCGATCCGGCAGGCCTCGATAAAAAAGGGCAGCATCTCCGCGGAATACACCGATACCCGATGCGGCTGGCGGCTGTTCAGCAGAATGGTCGCAAACGCGTGGAAATCTCCGGAATTTACCGGGACGTCCGTGGGGATAAACGTAGGATGCGTGCGTCCGACATCGCCCAAAGTATCTACGGCATGGGACCATTGGGCCAGGTCCTCCTCCGTGGCCGGGCGATGCGCGTTGGTCTCGAGGTCGCAGATATGAAGCCCCTGGCCGTGGGTGTACATCCTGACCTCCGACTCCGGCCAATCGGATGCGTCTTCACCCGATTCCACCCGCGCCCACTTTTCATCGGCAATCCGTGCTAGCACTTTATCTCTCACCGGCCGGGGAAAGGTCACCTGCTCGCCGTTGATCGCACACCCATAGTCGGAGAGCAACTCGTAGAACGCTTCGGTTCCCTGAACCCGGAAGGGCACCTCGCGCCACACCTCGAGGGACTGCTGAAAGAGGGTTTCGAGCTGGGATTCGTTGAATAGAGACCGCTCCATCCGCATCCTGAGCGTTGCCATGGGAACTCCTCCATTGAGGTAAGAGGTGCGGACTCATCAAACCCGCCCCACATCGAACAGGACGCCTTGCTCCGCGTAAGATGAAAATTCGGCAAGACGAAGTGAAATTTAATTGGCCCCAAAAGTACGGACTTAGCGGCTCCCTGTCAAGCCTTTTATGGGAATTTCTGTCTGTTTTTCAGGAGAGCGGAAAAATAGGTTTCACGCTCCGGAATAATCCTGGTAGTCTATAATGCTTTGTACCTTAGAAGCGAACCTAACCCCCCGGCCGCCCTCCCGGCAAGGGGAGGGGGGGGGGGTTTTTTTGCTAACGGGGGAAATAACGCCCCCCCCCGTGGGGGGGTGGGGCCGGGGGATAGGTCAAAAAAACAAAAGCACCTCGAAAAGAGCTTACGTCTATGAAGTTGCACGACTGCGGGTTCTCAGAGAGTTGACAAAACCCTCCTTCCAACGGTTCTTCGTCCAAACAGAAAACCGACTTCACAGAGAAGGCGGCTTGGTGGTAAGACGAAAAAGACGATCCTTTTTTCAAAACCTCCTTAGAGCTGCCCTCGCCTTGCTCCGTTTTATGCATGCCCCCGGACCTTCCCGTTTTTCTTATCCCGACATCATCTTTCTCAGAGCCTGGACGCACTGCCTCGAGCGCTTTACGCGGGGCCCAAAGTGCGTCTCTATCGTATAGAATCCATCGAAGGAATCCCGTTGAAGCGCGCGCAGTTGCTCCTTCCAGAGGAGGTCTCCCTCTCCCACGATGGCCTGCTCGAAACCGCCGTCCCGCTTCCGCGTGTCCTTGATGTGGAGATGTTTCACCAGATCCCGGACGCATTCGTATCCATTCGGGAAGGGCTTCTGCTCTCCCGCCACGTACGCATTGCACGGATCCCAATTTACCCGGAGATGATCGGAGCCGACCTCCCGAACAATCCGTGCCGTCCGCGCTCCCGTGTCCGCCCAACAGATGTGTTCGTTCTCCAACAAAAGAGTTATCCCTGCTTCCGAGGCTTTTCCGGCGGCCTCGGAGAGTACCTCCACGACCTGCGCCGGATAGCCCTCCACGTCCTCGTTCTCCGTGGGTTTTATGATGCCGAATACGAGGATAAGCTTCGTCCCCAATCGTTCCGCCAATCGGAAGGACTTTGGTAGCCGCTCCTCCATGTGAAGCCGGATCAGATGCTGCTCCAGAGGAATCTTGAACAGTCCCGGCGACAGCGCCGCAATCTCCACTCCGTAGTATTCCTTCCGATCCAGCAGATAGCCGATCTCCGCCTCCGAAAGGTCCGGCACCCGCTTTCCGTTCATTCCCCGAAGCTCAAAGTGCTCGATCCCCCAGTCTTTTCCCAACTCGAAGGCCGTATCCACGTCGTTGCTGATTTCGTCCGTTACAATCGAAATCTTCATAGCTCCCCCATAGAAAACTTCAAATCCGAAATCCTAAATGCTAAATCCGAAACCGCGAAGGCGAGAATTTTGAATTTTGAATTTTGAATTTGTTTAGGATTTAGAGTTTAGAATTTACTATTTTTATTTTATTTGCACCATCCCGGCGCTTAGCGCAGCCACCCCCTCTCCCTCAGGATCATACAAAGCGACTTTGTACACGTAAATTCCGCTTCCCGTTGGATGGCCCCGTTCGTCTCTGCCATCCCAGATCGGGGCATAATAGCCGGGTTCCAGAAGGCGATTCAGCAGCGTCCGGACCCGCTGGCCCGAAGCATTGTAGATCGTGACCGTCGTCTGCACCTGCTCGTCGAATTGTCCCCCGTCCATCGGGATCTGAAAGGGGAGGACGGTGTACGCATCGAAGGGATTCGGGAAATTCGGATCCAGCACAAAGCGGTCTTTCCCTGTGGGGTCGGACACGAGGAAGGGACGCCATTGGACGTTCCCCTCGATCTGCGTCCGGATCTCCGAAGATTCCG
>JAUWMS010000215.1 GCA_030613045.1 Candidatus Latescibacterota bacterium
GAAACTGAGGATGGCCACAGCGCGCTGAAGGCGCTGCATGAAGCCCGGACATCCGCCGATCCCTTCCACCTGGCGATTCTCGACATGCAGATGCCAGAAATGGACGGGGAAATGCTGGGCACCACGATCAAGGCCGATCCCGCGCTTTCGGGCACGGTGCTGGTGCTGATGAGTTCGATGGGCGAGCGAGGCGACTTTCCACGGTGCAGGGAGATCGGGTTTGCGGGCTATCTCAGCAAGCCCGTACGTCAGTCCCGTCTTTACAACGTCCTGATGGAAGCGATGAGCAAAGAAGCGCCCGCTGAGGTCGAGGCGCCTGAATCCCGGGCGGAATCCGCGTCGGCTCCCGCCATCGAAGCAGGCACGAATGGGAGGCTGCGCATTCTGCTGGCGGAAGACAACGCCATCAACCAGAAGCTGGCCATCCTTCTTCTCGAAAAGAAAGGCTGGCGCGTAACAGCCGTTTCGGACGGGAAAAAGGCGCTGCAAGCCTTGGAATCCGCGTCCTTCGATCTGATTCTGATGGACGTGCAGATGCCGGAGATGGGCGGCTTCGAGGCCACCGAGACGATCCGGGAAAAAGAAAACGGGACCGGCGCGCACATCCCCATTATTGCGATGACAGCCCATGCCATGAAGGGGGATAAGGAGAAGTGTCTCAAAGCGGACATGGACGACTACGTGGCCAAACCCATAGATCCGAAGGGACTTTACGCAACCATCGAGCGGATGATGGCCGGGAAGCCTCAGCCTCCCGCGGGTTTGGAACCTGCGGGAGGTTCTAAGGTTGACAACCCGCGGGAGGTTGCTCAACTCGATCTCTCCACCGTTATGGAAGCCGTGGATGGGGACAAAGAACTGATAAAGGAATTGGCGGCGACCTTCGTGGAGGACAGTGCGCGCCAGCTTGAGGAACTCCTGGAATCGCTCGAAAACGGCGATTCCGAACAGATCGAGCAGAGGGCGCACCGCCTCAAGGGGGCGGTGGGCAACTTCGGAGCCGGGATGGCCTACGACTTGGCCTACGAACTCGAAAACAGAGGCCGGGAGTCCCGATTGAACGGAGCCATCCAAGTCTATCGAAAACTCGAACAGGAGATGGAGCGGGTAAAAGCCTATCTGTCGAAACCCGGATGGTAAAGCAGAGGAAAACTTATGAGCATACTCATCGTCGAGGACGATCCGGTCAGTTCAAGAATACTGGAACTCCATCTTCGGGGGCATGGCTATCAGACCATCGCGGCGCGAACAGGAAAGGAGGCCCTGGAGTGTCTGTCCTCCACCCCGGATATTCAACTTATCATGGCGGACATCATGATGCCGGAAATGAACGGATTGGAACTCCTCGGCAAAATCAGGGAACACCCCGAATGGGAAGAGATTCCAGTCGTTATGTGCACGGCCCTCGCGGATCCAAAGACGGTCGAAAAGGCGGCCGAACTGGGATGCAGACACTATGTTACCAAGCCGATACACGTAGGACCGATGCTGCGAAAAGTTCATGAGGCGCTGGAAGAAGAGATGGAAAAAACAGGGGGTTCGGGATCCCGAAGGAATCCTCCATCCGAGGACGATAAGAGAGGTGATGCATGAAGATTCTGATAGCCGAAGACGACTTGACCTCCCGTCGCATGCTCCAGGCCCGGCTGAGCAAATGGGACTACGAGGTCATCACTACCTGTGACGGCGCCGAAGCGTGGAAAACGCTTAAACAGGAAGACGCGCCGCAACTGGCCATCCTCGACTGGATGATGCCCGGCATGGACGGCGTGGAAGTGTGCAGGCGAGTGCGGGAGTTGGAAAACGAGTCCCACATCTACATCATCCTGCTTACCGCAAAAGATCGCAAAGAGGATCTGGTCGCGGGGCTGGACGCCGGCGCCGACGACTACCTCACCAAGCCCTTCAATCGCGAAGAAATGCGGGCGCGCCTGCAAGTGGGCATCCGCACGGTGGACTTGCAGAACAGGCTGGCCGAGCACATCAAAAGCCTCGAAGACGCCCTGTCCCAGATCAAGCAACTCCAGGGGATGCTGCCCATTTGCGCATACTGCAAGAAGATCCGAACCGACGATAACTACTGGCAGCAGGTCGAAGGCTATATCTCCGAACATTCGAAAACCGTGTTCAGCCATACCATCTGCCCGGAATGTTACGAAAAGATCGTGAAACCGGAAATCGAGAAGCTGGGGCAAAGTAAGAAAGAGGCCTAGGGAAAACGTGGTGATTGACTCCTGAATTCAGAATCCAGGAGTCAGAATCCAGAATTTGGAAAAGCTACTCCCGACTTCTGGCTCCTGAATTCTGACTCCTGACTTCTGCTTCTCACGCTTTACAAACTCCGTTTTTCAAATCTCACAGAGTAATGAGTAACCCTATGAAAAAACACAAAGTTCTTTTAGTGGACGATGAGGTGAATATCCTGAAGGCATTGCGGAGAACACTGTCTCGGGAGCCGTGTGAGCTCTTTACCGCCTCGGGCGGATCCGAGGGGGTGCGGATCATGGAAAAGCATCCCATAGATCTGGTGGTCTCCGATCAAATGATGCCGGGCATGACGGGTGTGGCGTTTCTTCAGCAGATCCGGAAACGCTGGCCGGATACGATCCGGATCATGTTGACCGGACAAAGCAATATAGATGCCGCGGTGAGCGCGATCAACGATGGCGAGGTCTATCGCTTTCTGACCAAGCCCATCGAAAACGAGGACTTCCGGATGACGATCCGGAGCGCCCTGCGCCACCGGGATCTGATCCAGGAAAATCGGCGATTGATGGAGCGGATAGAGCGACAGAATACGCAACTTATGGAATGGAACGAACACTTGGAGGAGCGGGTCAGAGAGCGTACGGAGGCGTTGAGCAAATCCGAAGAAAAACGCAGGGAGATGGAGTTGGAGCTGCTTCAGCAGGCCAAGCTGGCGGACATCGGGATGCTCGCATCGGGCATCGCGCATAATCTGAAAAATCCACTGACCGTGCTCAGCGGGCGTCTGCAGTTGATACAGCGGATAAATCCGGATATTGAGAAGGAGAAGGTGGACATAATGCTCCGTCAGGTGGACGCGATGAACAGCATCATTGAAAATATGATGCACAAGAGCCGTCAGGAACAAGAACAGGACGAACAGCTATTGGATTTGAATAAGCTGCTCAGCGATGAACTCACGTTCTTTGAGGCCAACCTGGAGTTCAAGCATAAGATCAATAAGGAATATCACTTCGCGGAAAATCTACCCGCCATCCGGGGCGTGTACAGCGATTTTTCTCAGAGTTTGATGAACATGGTGAAAAACGCGATGGATGCGATGCACGACTCAAAGGAGAAAAAACTGACCGTGCGGACAGACGTTGAGGATGGGTTCATTCGCATCGTCCTCTCCGATACGGGCTGCGGCATTCCTCAAGCGCATATTCCCAAGCTCTTCAGCCCCTTTTTTACCACGAAGCCAGTGTCCGGAAAGCAGCAGGGCGACGAGCCCACAGGCACGGGCTTGGGACTCTCCAGCGCGTATCAGTTGCTGTCGCCGTATGGAGCGAAGATCGCGGTGGAAAGTGAGGAAGGGGAGGGGACGACGTTTACGGTGAGGATTCCTTTGGAACGGGAGGCGTAGAGCACGGAGCGCATAGGGATCTGGTTCGATTTGCCGGATGGGGCACCGGAACAGATGTGGCGTGGCTCAACTCCGCCACATCTATAGCCCACGACTTGAAGTCGTGGGCTACTTTTTTGGTTTCGCCCGGATTCGCTCGGAAAGGGAAAAATACAAGGATCCCCCCTACTTCATTTTCAGAAAAACACTTGATTTTCAGAGATCCATGTAGTACTTTTGCGGTGAAGCGCGATCAGCAAATCGCTTGTCCCATCCGCCCGGATCAGAAAGGAAATCAACCATGCCTATCGTAGATATGCCCTTAGAAGAATTGAAAACGTACCAGGGAACCAATCCCAGACCCGACGATCTGGACTCGTTCTGGGAGGTCGCGCTTACGGAAATGCGGGAGACCGATCCCGAGGTGACCCTGCTTCCGAGCGACTTTCAAGCGCCCTTTGCGGATTGCTTCGATCTGTTTTTTACCGGCGTGCGCGGCGCCAGAATACACGCCAAGTACATCCGGCCCACCAATATCGAAACGCCCCATCCTGCCGTGCTCCAATTTCACGGATACTCCGGAAACAGCGGCGCGTGGTGCGACAAGCTGGGCTACGTGGGTCTTGGGGCTTCCGTGGCAGCGATGGACTGTCGCGGGCAGGCCGGGCAATCGGAGGACACCGGGGGCGTGAAGGGAAATACCCTGCGCGGGCATATCATCCGGGGTCTCGACGACACGCCCGAAAATCTTCTTTTTCGGCATATCTTTCTGGATACCGCCCAGCTTGCGCGTATCGTGATGAGCTTTCCCGAGGTGGCAAAAGACCGCGTGGGCGCGATGGGCGGATCCCAGGGAGGCGGGCTTACCCTGGCCTGCGCCTCCCTGGAGCCCGGCATCAAGCGTCTTGCGCCGGTTTACCCGTTTCTGTCCGACTACAAACGCGTCTGGGAAATGGATCTTTCGCTGCATGCGTACGAAGAACTCCGAACCTTCTTCCGAATGTTCGATCCAAGACATGAACGCGAGCAGGAAATTTTTACCCGTCTCGGATACATTGACGTGCAGCATCTAACCGAGCGCATCCGGGGCGAGGTGATGATCGGCGTCGGACTTATGGACGAGATCTGCCCGCCTTCCACACAATTTGCCGCGTATAATAAGATCAAGGCACCGAAAAAAATGATCCTTTATCCCGATTTCGGACACGAAGCCCTGCCGGATTTCGGGGATGCCACGTTTCAATTCATGGCGGGCCTGTGAGTGGAAAAAAGCAGTTTCCACCGCAAAGACGCAGAGGCCGCGGAGAAAACCAACGGGCAAGGTTTTGAAGCGCTCTGTGTCTCTGCGGCGAGAAGATGAAAACGATTTAGTCCAATCAGCCACTTGCAAAAGTCCGAAAAACAAGAAGATGCCACTGAGCTTTTGGCGACAAAACGGCTTTATTATTGTCATTGCGAGGCACGAAGCTCCGAAGCAATCTCATCTGAGAATAGTTTTGCAAGTGGCTCCAACAACTCAGGCAGGCACACCAAAGGGCCATCGGAAATCCATCCGATGGCCCTTTTATTCCCCCCGACCATTCCAAACGCGAATAGGCAGGTTTCATCATTTTTTTTCTTGACAAAAATCTTCAAGGGGTTATATTCAACTCTATGTACTGCACGGTTGTCTGATTTCTGTCGGGCGGAACGAGTCCGAAATCCAGAACAAAGCCGTGCGGCTGCAACCTGTCGAAGAGACGTTGCGCTCCCCTCACAGGATAGCCAAATCCGAAATAGAAAAAGTCGCTATCGAACTCCTTGAAAGGCAGGGCTGCCAATACATCTACGCATCTTCCATCGCCCCGGACAGCAAGAAATCGTGAGGAATTTAGATGAATAAAAGCAAAAAAATCCCGAACAATCAGATTGCTGTATATCAGACACCTGAGGGGGGAATTAATATAGAAGTGCTGTATGCCAATGAAAATATCTGGCTGTCTCAAAAACGAATGGCGGAACTGTTTGGGTGCAG
>JAUWMS010000027.1 GCA_030613045.1 Candidatus Latescibacterota bacterium
AAAGTTCGTATTTCCGATACCGGTTCCCTACGATCTCAAGCGAGTCAATTTCGTACGGCACTTTCTTGCCGTCGGGCGCGATCAAGCGGAGATGCTTGCCCCGTGCCGCGCGGATCGGAATCTCGACCGTGGCCTTGCACCATCCGTCCCGCTTCCACGAAAGCGGATTGAACACCACGATGGCGCGCTCGCCCATCCCGGAGGTATCCCCCCGCCGGGCCAGCGCGGTGAGGCTGTCGCGGGAGAGGACCTCCCCGATCTGCCGGGCCTGCTCGAAACGATGCACCATATCCCGGTGGGTGGCATCCACGCTGCACCCGCAGATGTCATCGTGGGGATGGTTCTTGATCAGCAGCTTCCACGCCTCGGTCAACACGCCCTCCGGATGGCGTTCTCCGCAGATCCACGCTAAGGTCGCCAGCGGATCCGCGTATCGCTCCAACAGGGTCTGCGTCCGCTCGTTGGCCTGTTTAAGATACATCCGCGCCGAATACACACTGGGCAGGATGGGAAAATATCGGCCCAGCCGCTTCTCACCCTGCGTCTCCTTGAAGTCGGAGCGGGCGGCCTTAACTTCGTCTATGTATTGCCGGTAATCGCCATGGACGAACTCCGCATCCTCGATGTGCTCGTTGAAGTACCGAATCGTGTCCGGCAGTTTCGGATCCGGCTCGATGTGGTCGCATCCGTTGTTGAACAAAAGCATCGGCGTCGTGGCGTACTTCGACAATACCTCGATGGACGCTTCGGCCCGTTCCTTCGCCTGCTCAAAGCTGAATCGCTCCTTTTTGTCGTCTCCGAATATCGTGAGATAGCCCAGACGAGAGGCATTGCAATATCCCTGCACGAAATGCACGGCCAACACCGAACTTGCTCCGTCCATCCCCTTCCAGATAAACTCGGATCCCAACTCCTCGCCCTCGTCGCCCATCCCCCGCGTAAACAGCGCGGAGTCTATCCCCGACTTGCACAAAATCTGCGGCAACTGGGCTATGTGCCCAAACGCGTCGGGAACGTATCCCACGTCCATCCGGCCCCCGAAATCCTCCGCGATGCGTTTCCCGATCAGGAGATTTCGCACGATGGCCTCTCCGCTCACCAAAAACTCATCGCACAACACGTACCACGGGCCCACCTCGATCCTTCCCTCCTCGATATAGCGCCGCACCCGCTCCTCGTTCTCCGGCCGCACTTGCAGATAATCCTCCAATACAATCGTCTGCCCGTCGAACACAAACACCTTGTATTCAGGCTGATTGTCCAGAATATCCAGCAACTTGTCGAACAACTTCACCAGCCGAATGCGAAACTCCTGAAACGGCGAATACCACGCTCGATCCCAGTGGGTCTCAGGGACAATGATGACACGGTGCATGGGAACTCCTTTTGGTGAGTGGTGAGTAGTGAATGGTGAGTGGTAGGCTCCTCTTCCGTTTTACGTTTTTACGCTTTACGTTTTACGCCGCTTCAGCATAAGATGCCCTTTGATCAATGCTTTTGAGAGCATCGAGGCATATTTCTCCACGATGTAATAAGACCTCAATTCCCCGCCGAAGCCGCGTTTGAATTTCGACACGGAGGGAAGGTTCGCTCCTGAGAAGTCGAAGTACGAATGCGTTTTGGACATCTCCTTCATGATCGTCCATACGAGGAGCGGCGTGGCGCCGGTGGCGTAGTAGTCGGGATCCGCGCCGGCGACCCAGTCGTACGCCGTGTCGAATCCCGGGACCACGATGCGCGCGGACATCGGGTGACCGGCACCATCCTCGGCTACGTACAATCGGCAGAGATCCCGTATTCGCAATTGCTCGTAGAACGCTTGCATCCGATCCCGCGCAAGCGGCGGAGCGCTCTTCTGCCGGGCGAACGAGCGATCCTGAAGCCGCAGGAACGTGGCAATGTCCGCACTTTCTGCAATCCGGATGCCCTGCTTCGCAGCCTTGTTGATCTGCTTCCGGATGTTGTGTTCGCAGTTTGTCCAAGCTCCTTCCATATCCTGCAAAGGAACGACGTACGTGTACCGCACCTCCACGCCCCAACCCGCCCAGCCAAATGGACGAACATCCCGGAGCGCGGGAGAATGACGCAGAAGCACGTAGTGGAAATCCGTTTCTATCCGCTCGATGAGTGGGCCGGCGACGGCGGTGCGTTTTCCCTCCTCCTGAGCCGCACGGCTTGCCGACGAAGGCGCAAAAAGAAATCCGCCGTAAGGTGTAAGCGCCGGCGTGGCGACCTTCTTCAGCCCCATCTTTTGGAACCGGAGCAACCCGCATCCACCGATTAGATCGCCTCCCCGAAGACATCCAAGCCGGATTGGCGTTCCTCCCAACGCCTCCGCGGCGGCCTCCAACCAGGCGGATGTGGAGAACACCGTTCCCTCCGGCGACGTCCGGACGAAGGCGTCCCAGATTTCGGGATCGTGGATTTGGACGACTTCAAGTTTGGCGCTCATGCTTTGCTCTGGTTATTGGTTATTGGTTATTGGTGAGTGGTGAGTGGTTCCCCTCCCCCACTCCCCTCCCGCCGTGCGATGAACCACACGGTTCGGTTGCTCTCCCTCACGTTTCACGTTTCACGCTTTAAATTTTACGTTTTACGTTTTACGCTTCACGAGATCTCCTCCGCGTCCTCCGCGGTGAATCCTCTACCGAACCACGGCAAATTTCCCCGTGATGTGCCGACCTAAAGCGTCGGTGACGACATAAAAATACACGCCCGATCCCACCATGTTTCGGGCTCCATTCCCGCCGTCCCACGTTACGGTGCGCATCCCGCTTGCGGGAGTGAGAACACACACTAGTTCTCCGGAACGTGTGAAGATGCGGACGGACGAAGCGTCGGCGGGCAGGTCGGCGAAGGTGATTTTGGCGTTCTCATGGGACAAGATCATGGGATTGGGGAACACGCGTATTTCGGGAAACGCGGGTGTGGGGCTGATCGGCACCTCTAATTTGCTGAGTCCCCGGGTCGTGCCGATCCATAGTTCCCCGGCGTGGGCGTCGAACGCGAGGGATCGCACCCCATCGTCCACCAGCCCGCTGTTGGCCCGGGTGTACGTGACGATGGAACCGTCGCGCGCGCCGAGTCGGGAAAGCCCTCCCTCGGTTCCGAACCACTTGTTGCCCACCGCATCCTCCACGATAACGTGGATAATCGCGCTCCCCAGGCCTTCCTCCCGACCGTACCGATCCCAGCTTTCCACAGTGAACGTGCCCTCGGTCGGGGAATACGCGCCCCGGATCGCATTCACGCCGTTGTCCGTGGCCACCCACAGGACGCCCTCCTGATCCACGACGATGTCCGAAACGTTATCGCTGGTCAGTTCCTTATGGGAAGCGGTGGAGAGCGTCACGAGGTGATCGTCGCGCTTGTCGAACGGGGTTCCCCCCACATCGAGCAGCGAAAATCCCAGTTCCCGGGTGCCGAACCAGACCAACCCGGAGGGGGCCGCAGTGACCACGTTGATCTCGCCGGTGGGCAGGCCGTCGTCCGAAAGGCTGAAAGCCTGCTGTTCGGAGGCGGGGAAGTCATCGATCACCACCAACGGAGTGACCGGAGGCGGAAGCAACGACTCGTTGGCCTGATAGTTGCACATCCAGATATTTCCCCAACCATCTACGGAAAAATCGTTGAGCACGACCCATCTTTTGTTCACTGTAGGACGCAACGGGGTATTGTCCGGAGTGAGTTCGGAAATCAAATCCGCGGCCGTGTTCGCGGTCCCGTCGTCCTCGATCAGAAATCCCCCGCTCCCCCAGGTGCCTCCCCATATCCGTCCTTTTGGATCCACGTGAACCGACACCACCGACTTGGTGAAATATTGGCACCAGTGTTCTCCGTCGAAGCGATAAACCCCTTTCGTTTCCTCGTCCCGCCCACTCGTCGCCGCCCAGAGCACGCCGTTCGGATCCACCTGAAGATCCATAAACTTGTTCCCCGGCGGTCCCGGCGGAGGCGGCACATGCGTTCGTCTGGATCCCCACAGGTAAGTCAACCCGATGCCCTGGGCGTTGAGCCACAATGCAGTCGGCGAAGCGGATCGGGCCACGAAGACCGGAATCTCGTTCGAGAACCAAGCATAGCGTTTCCAGGTCTCCTCGTACTTTCGGAAGAGCCCTTCTTCAGTAGCCGCCAAAATCTCCGTTCCGTGCGCGATCAAATCATATACTTGGCCCGTAAGCGATCCGGCGACTCGGAATTTCCCGTCTTTCCACTGAAATACCCCCCATCTCGTGCCTACATAAACCGCGGAATCGTCGTGGGCGATAGTCTGCACGTTCCAGACCTTTCTGGAGTTCCAACTGGCCGGATCGAGCAGGTTGGGCTGATTCAGATCCGCAAACGCCACGCCCTCCGCGGTGCCTGCCCACAACCGGTCGCCGATGACTTCCACGCACAAGACCTCCGCATCCTTAGTCAGGCGTCCCAACATACGATAGTTCTCTTTGATCTCCTCCCGATCCGGAAGAAAGACGCTGATGCCGTTTTTTGCCGTGGCCACGAAAAGCATATCGCCGTATGCACATAGATCGTTGATGCGGTCGCCAGCAAAATCCGAATACGTCGCCACGATCCCCTCGCCCTCGACCCACTTGCTCAGTCCGTCTCCGTCCGTGCCGAACCACAAATTTCCGGAGGCATCCCGTTCGATGCTTAGAACAACATTCCCTGCTAATCCGTTCAGATTGGTGTACGTCGTGTACGTCATATCCTTCAGGTCATAGCGATAAACCCCGCCTTCGGTGGCGGCCCAGACGCCATCCGAATCGGCGAGCAGGTCGTTTGCCCAGTTCATAGAGGTATACGTCGTCCAGTCGCTGTTATCGCGACCGTAGGATGGGTTGCTGCCGATCATCGCCAGGATACACACTCCAAGGATAATGCCTGCGTTACGCAATCATCGCCTCCTCTCCTTTTAATGAACAATGGGCAATCCCCTCCATGAATTGGGGCGATTGGGCGGGGTATTGTTCATTGCTCATTACTCATTGTTCATTGCTTAAGGGGAACTGATCCATCAATCTCCGAAATCGAGCGGCGTAAATCAAATCATACACCGCCATCTTGTCCGGGGCGATGTGCTCCACCTCGGCTCGGACGGAACAGGCCGACCGTTCCGCCTCCTCGCGGCTCAGCCCGCCGAACCGAATCCGGTCGCAGAGCCTGTCCACGACTGTCTTGATGCGAAAAAGCCGCTCTTCCTCCTCCTGAAGAAGTTTCTCCTGGATCATTATGGATTCACCCGCCTTTCGCTGGAAATGAAAAAGCACCGCAGAAGCGCGGAAAACGCAGTGATTTGGTGGTCCCGCTTCACGTTTTACGCTTGGTGTTACATCTGCTTCACCGCAGATAGAAATCGCTCCACCTCACCTTTGTAACTCTTCCTCAATCGCATCGTCTTATTCAGCACAATGCGCACCTTCTCAGATTCCAAACGAGACGCGTATGCATGTCTGAAAAAATGTCGGAAAGCACGAAGTTCATCCAACAACAAAAAACTCTCCTTCGACAAAAGCGCCGGTCTTATCCCTTCAATGTCCTCCCGCATCCGCTTCAAAAGTTCTATGTGCCATCTCGATCGGTCACCGATCGAGTTCTCGAAGAACGCGGCGATGATCTCAAAGAGGTCCTCAAACGCACAAAAAAGATTATGCAGTTGGTAGGAAAGGCTCTCCAATCGCATCGCGTCCCTCTCAAAGCCTTCCTCCCGCTCCTCAAGCCGTTCGTAGATGCCCTGGATCTCGGCAAGCTGAGCACGCACATCCGCTTCAAGAACACTCAATGTTCCCTTATCCATCGTAGTCCCTCCTTCCTGATCTTCCCGGAAAATCGGCACGTTTCAAGCTCCACCAAATCTACTTCCCTTCCCAACGTGCGGGACAATTCCGCAGCTAAGGCAAAGAAATGCTCTCCGGGCAATGCTTCCACCGCGATGTCCACGTCGGAGTCCTCGCAAAAACGTCCCTCCTTCAGAACCGAACCGAAAAGCACCGCCTGCCGAAAACCATATCGCCCGGAAAGCCTCTCCACGAGCTTCAGCGCTTTCTCAAGCATCTCACGCCTCTCCCGCTCCCGCTCCTCGCGTTTTTCAGCGAGAATCTGATCAAGAAGTGTGGTCTCCATTACGTGAATCCCCTTACCACGGAATACCACGGAAGCACACAGAACGACTCCGTGGATTTCCGTGCACTTCCGTGGGTTGTGTTACCACTTCACCCGCCTCAGATCCAGATCCCATATCTTCAGAAACCGCCCCCCGGATTCCGCGATCAACTCCGGGATGCCGTCTTCATCTATGTCCGACAGCGCGATCCGATCCCCGAAGCGCTCCGGAGATTGCCACTCGATATCGAAAAATCGGGCGTCGAGCACCACGCCGGTATTCAACACGATCTCGTCGTCTCCGTCGCCGTCCACATCTCCTACGACGATCTGGTCTGCCGTAAGCCGCTGTTCGCTCGCCCACTCCTCGAACTGGCTCTTCCCGTCGTAAATATAAAGCCGACCGTCCGCGCAGAAAATCAGCTCCATCTGTATGTCCCGATCCACGTCCGCGAGGATCATCGCGTTGATTGCTTCGAAGCGTTCCCGCTGAATCTCCCAGACGATCCGGCGGGACCGCGCATCGTAATAGAGGATCTTTCCCCCGGAAGTATACGTCACGATCTCCTCGCGACCGTCCAAGTTCACGTCCAACAGAAATACCCCGCCGATTGCCGAGCCGAGTGGTTCGGATTTCCATACTTCTTCGTACCCGCCTCCTTTTCGCTGCAATACACGAAGAAACCCCCGGTTGTCCCCGTACACGATCCCGGAGCTATCCGCAAAGGCCTGAAAGGCCCCGAAACGCGTGCTTATCTCCTGCGCATCCTCCTCCGGCGATGCCCATGCATGCCCTGAGCCTCGAAGGGCCGAGTCGCCAGAGAGGAGCGCTATTCCCGTCAAAATCAGCACCCAAACTATTTTCATTGTGTCCTCCCTCCTCGATTTCGGATTTTAGAAACCTCCCACCGCAAAGACGCAAAGAACGCAAAGAACTTCAAGACCTGGGTTTCGTTTTTCTCTGCGTCCTTTGCGACTTTGCGGTGCGTATTCATTATTTCACCCGTCCTGAAAAATACGCCTCCACCATACGCGCTATTTCCGGATCGTCTGGAACGTGGCGGTCGAGCGGGATCATCTGGTTCCGGGTTCCCACGATCCGTCCCTTCGGATCCACCGTCAGGTCCAATCGCCCTACGTACTCCCCATCCGGGCCGGCCTGCACAATAAACGTTTCTCCCAGTTTCAGCGGCTCCGGGAGCAGCACCTGCGTATGGCCTCCCACGATCACATCAATCCCCTGCACGCACTCGGCCAAAGCCACGGCGCCTTCATCACCGAGATGAGACAGCGCCACCACGACGTCGGCCTGCCTCCGAAGTTCGGGCAGATAAAACTTCATCGTTTCTACAGGATCCGCAATGGTCAGGCCTCCGGTTTTATCCGGCTCCATAAACTCGAAAACATCCGGCCCCACCAAGCCAATCACCGCCACTCGAACGCCCGATAGCTTCTTCACGATATAGGGCGGAGCCACCCGCTTCCCGGTCTCCGCATCCTTCAAACAGGCCGATACCCACCGAAGCCCGGAGGTCAACACGCGCTCCGCAAAAAATGCCCGCCCGTTCGCAAACTCCTGATCTCCGATGGCGACCGCATCGTACTTCAAAAGCCCATAAATTTTCAATACCACCGCATCCTTCTCAAACCGCTTCAAAGGCGACAGTACATCCCCCGAATCCAACAACAAGACCTCTCCTACCTCGTCGCGAATTTTCCGAAGCACACTCGCCCGCCGCGCCAATCCTCCTCTCGGATCGCCCGGACACGCACACGCCCTTAGCATCCCATTGTTGGAGCACGTGTACACCAACGTGACCGTCCGCAGTTCATCCGCCCAAACGCGCCTTCCAAAAAAAATGGTAACGCACACTATGAAATATCCCGTCCATCGCCGCAACGCGCACTCCCCCGTTTTTCATTTTTCATTTCCTTGCCCTCGTTCCGCCGCCCGATACACCTCCAGAATCGGCACGCCCCGCTCCTTTGCGATCCGCGCGCAGTCGTCGAACTCCGGCATCGCCTGCTCCCGGCCTCCGAAGCGTCCCACCTTGGTCCGAACCGGGCCGAACGCGGTATCCACAGTGCGCTCGCATCGGTGCACCTTCAGCCGGTCCACCTCGGACAGACGCACGCCCAATGTGGTCGTCTCCCGGAAGAGTACCTCCGAAATACGCGTAGTGGAGGCCGGATCGGTCAGCACACTAAGCAGCATGCCGGGGCGCCCCTTCTTCATCATCACCGGAGTCACGTACACATCCTTCGCACCCTCCGAAAGCAGCTTGTCCATCACGTATCCGGTGATCTCCGGGGTCATATCGTCTATGTTCGTCTCGATGAGCACGGAGTGATCCTCCTCCAGATCCTCCCGCGTCTCCCCAATCTGCACCCGGAGCAGATTGGGCACTTCCTCCAATTCCCGCGTTCCCGCGCCGTATCCGATCCGCTCCGTCCGAAAAAGCGGCGCTTGTCCGAATTCCTTCGCCAGCGTGGTCAGGATCGCCGCGCCCGTAGGTGTCACCAATTCCGCGCGGATGTCCGTGTGCTGAACCGGCACGCCCCGGAGCAGTTCCACTGTGGCCGGCACCGGTACAGGAATCTTTCCGTGCATACTTTTGGTAATCCCGGTTCCTAAACGCAAGGTTGAGGCGTAGATTTCCTGTACGCCAAGCAACTCCGCGCCTACCACCGCGCCTACAATATCCACAATCGCATCCACCGCGCCGACCTCGTGAAAATGCACTTGCTCCGGCGTGCTTCCGTGCACCTTCGCCTCGGCCTCCGCCAATCGCCGGAAAATCTGCTTCGATTGCTCCTTCGCCGTCTCCGAGAGGGCGCTTTCGTCTAAGATCGTCACGATATCCGACAAATGCCGATGGGCGTGCTCGTGTTCCGTCACCACATGTATCTTGGTTCCCATGATCTGATGGCGCTCCGTTTTCTCCTGCTCTAATTTGAATCCGGAGACGCTCAGTCCGCTTAGTGCGTCGGACAAATCCTTCAGGGACAATCCGGCATCCACCCATGCGCCCAGGATCATGTCCCCGCTGATCCCGGAGAAACAGTCGAAATAGGCGATTTTCATGTTATCTCCCGTGCTTGAGTACTAAGCACTTGCGGTTTTTCCTATCGGAATTCAGGCTTTAGCCTTTCAGTTTGGCGCCGACACTCCCTCTCAGAATGAAAGGCTAAAGCCTGAATTCCGAACAAGCGGTGAGCAGAAATTCGCAAGTTCAAGATGAAGAATACTTAAACCAGCGCGTTTTGTTTAGGGCTTCCCTCCAGAGTCTGGTTTTCTTTTCTCTAACGGCTTGCAGTCCTTCTTCCACCACGCAGTTAAAAATGGGCAACAAGAATTTTCCCGCTGCAATAATTTCCAATAAACGCTATGGCATCCAGAATATGCTGGGGATAAACCTGTTCACCTTTCATAGATCACCCTCTTCCCCTTTTCCACGAAGGGTCGAATATAAGGGATCAGAGCACCCTCAGTCACCAAGTCCAACTCACTCATATAGATAAGAGAGTTTAACCTTTGCCTATAAGGTGGTAATGGCGCTCCGGATACGTAAACGACTATTCTGATAGACACAGAAGTGGTCTGGCAACTTATCGGCGTAGCCAGCGATGATCTTCTGAACGACTGCAACTTTCTCATCGCTTGGCGCATCTTCCAACCTGAGCAGCAAAACCCCTGTATGAGGCTGACGAGAATGATACACCAACGCTCCGAAATCCTTATCCATCGTGACAACGAGACGCTGCTCACGTACGGCTAACGAAAGGATATCGTTGTCTGACATCCGGGGATCTAAGTCACGGACGGCCAGCACATCATATTTCTGAATGCGAAGCCACTCTTCAACAGCTTTCCCAACGCCTACGTCCACAAGAAATCTCGGCGGCATAGTCACGCTGCCTCCACATAAAACGTCTTTTCTTCCGCGACGAGTTCAGCCGCGTATGTTAAGGCGGCCTGAATGTCGGCGGACTCCAATTCAGGATAGTCGCCCAAAAGCTCTTCGGGCATGATGCCGTTAGCCAATGCCTTGAGAATCTGCTCCACGCTGATTCTCATGCCCCGGATCGTCGGCTTCCCGACAAGGACTTTCGGGTTCACTGTGATTCTCGAAAGCAAAGCTTCTTCCATGGCTATTTCCCTTCTCATAAATCCGGTTCGCTATTCATTGCTCATTAGTCATCCTTCATTCTTCGGATGACTATTACCTCTTCCCGCTCACCATCTCCGCCCCCTCCTTAAACCGCTCCCGAAGCGCCGGATACAATGCGCGGAACAGGCCGTATCCCTCCCGATAGATCGCACTGTGCTCGGGGATCGGCTCGGTCACAGTTTCCACCTTTACCAACGCATCCGCGGCCTCCACCAGATCCTTGAACACGCCCGCTCCCACACCGGCCATCAGCGCGGCTCCGAACGCGGGCCCTTCGAGATTATTGACCGGCATCACCGGAGCCTCATAAACATCCGCGTGCAACTGCCGCCAGAACGCGCTCCGTGCGCCGCCTCCGGTGCCCCGAATCTCCTCCACGCGCACGCCCAATCCGCGTATAATCTCCAGCGAATCCCGCATCGCGTAGGTGATCCCCTCCAACACGGAACGCACCACGTGCGCCCGCGTATGACGCGCCCCGATCCCGAAGAACACCCCTCTCGCATCCGCATCCTGATGGGGCGTCCGCTCTCCGGTCAGATAGGGCAAAAAGAGGAGCCCCTCCGAGCCGGGCTGCGCCTGCTCCGCCTGCTTCGTCAACAGATCGTACGCATCCACGCCCGTGCGGGCTTCCATCTCCCGCTCCGCGCGTCCGAACACGTCCCGGAACCATCGCAGCGAGTTCCCGGCGGACAGGGTCACGCCCATCAAATACCAGCAATTCGGCACGCTGTGACAGAAGGTATGCACGCGCATTTCGGGATCCACCTTCACGGCGTCGCAGTGCGCCACCACCGTACCCGACGTGCCCACGCTGGAGAGGACCCGTCCCTCCTTCACAATCCCGGCTCCGGTGGCGCCGCACGCATTGTCCGCACCGCCGCCCACGACCGGCGTCCCCGTTTTCAGGCCGGTCTGCTCCGCCACCTTCTTCGTAATCCGACCGCACACTTCCACGGACTCGTGCACCTCCGGCAGCATCTCCGGAGACAGATCGAGCGCATCCAACATCGCCTTCGACCACTTCCGCGCGCGCACGTCGAACAATAAGGTCCCGGCCGCATCCGACATCTCCATCGCCTTCTCCCCGGTCAGCCGAAACCGGATGTAGTCCTTCGGAAGCAAGAGCGTCTTCACCTTCGCATAATGCGCCGGCTCGTGCTCCCTCAGCCAGATCACCTTGGGCGCGGTGAAACCCTCCAGCGCGGGATTGGCCACCCAGCGCTCCAAATTTTCGATCCCGACGGTATCCGTGATCCAGCGGCACTGCGGCGCGGTCCGGCCGTCGTTCCACAAAATCGCCGGGCGGATCACCTCGTCCCGCTTATCCAAAAAAACCGAACTGTGCATCTGCCCGGACAACCCGATCCCCGCGATGGCCTCGGGATCAATCTCTGAGATGACCTCCCGCACCGACGCGACCGTCCCTTTCCACCAGTCCTCCGGATTCTGCTCGGACCAATTGGGCCGCGGCGTAAACAAGGAATGCTCGACCGTAGCGCTTTTCAGCGTCCTTCCTTCCTCATCCACCAGGATCGTTTTGACGCCCGTGGGGCCGATGTCAATGCCTAATAAGTATGCCATGGAAGCCTCCATCCCATTTCGGATTTCGGATTGAAAACCCGCAATCAC